>NZ_LZMG01000404.1:0-20379 GCF_001673615.1 Mycobacterium sp. 1245499.0 | reverse complement strand
GTTCGCCATGACCGACGACGAGGCGCTGGCGGCCGGCGCGGCGCCGGGCGAGAAACCCACCGCGACGACGAGCGCCGACAAGAACCAGCACGCCGCGCCCGCCCCGCCGAATCCCTAGCGCCGAACCCGCGGGTGGCTTTCCTATCATTTGGTGATGAGCGCCGGTGGGCTGAAACCCGTGGGTTCGCCGGCATTTACCGACGAGGAGTCGGCCCGCTTTCATGCCGCCGGCTGGTGGAGCGGGTCGACACTTTCGGATGCGGTGCGGCGAAACGCCGAACGCACCCCGGAGCGCCACGCCTACGTCGACCATGGCGGGCCGGCGTTCATCTGGCGCGAATTCGACACTACCGCAACCAGTTTGACTGAGACGCTGGCCGGAATCGGCGTGGCCCGCGGCGTGCTGGTTCTTGTCGGCGCTCGGCCGGCGCGGGTGTGGGGAGGGGCAGGTGGCGTTGCGCGCGCAGCCGCAATTGAGGCCGATGATGCAGCCGCCGCCTCCCCCGATGGGGTGCACCGGCAGGGCGCCGCCGGGAGCCGGCGGCGCGGGCGTCACGACCGACGACGAGGCGCTGGCGGCCGGCGCGGCGCCGGGCGAGAAACCCACCGCGCCGGCGAGCGCCGACAAGAACCAGCACGCCGCGCCCGCCCCGCCGAATCCCTAGCGCCGAACCCGCGGGTGGCTTTCCTATCATTTGGTGATGAGCGCCGGTGGGCTGAAACCCGTGGGTTCGCCGGCATTTACCGACGAGGAGTCGGCCCGCTTTCATGCCGCCGGCTGGTGGAGCGGGTCGACACTTTCGGATGCGGTGCGGCGAAACGCCGAACGCACCCCGGAGCGCCACGCCTACGTCGACCATGGCGGGCCGGCGTTCATCTGGCGCGAATTCGACACTACCGCAACCAGTTTGACTGAGACGCTGGCCGGAATCGGCGTGGCCCGCGGCGTGCGCGTGGCGGTCTGGCACGGCGACTGCGCGGCCATCCACGCGCTGTTCGTCGCGATCGAACGATGTGGGGCGGTGGTCGTCGGCATCGGTGCGCGGGCCGGCACCCGCGAGGCGACGGCGATTCTGCGCACCGCCGGGCCGAAAATCCTCATCAGCGATCCGCCCCGCGCCGGGGCGGCCGCGGACGTGGCGAGCGAACTGCGGGTGCCCCGGCTGGTGTTGGGCCACGAGGGCGGGACGCTTCGCCTCGACGTCGACGCAGAACCCAGGGCGCTGGACCGAGACGCCCAACTCGGTCCCGACGACGTCTTCCTGATCAACTCGACGTCCGGCACTACCGGGCTGCCCAAGTGCGTCGTGCACACCCAGAACCGTTGGCACTACTTCCACCAGAAAGCCGTCGCCAATGGGCGACTGACGCCCGACGAGGTGTTCCTGCCCGTCATTCCCACCCCGTTCGGGTTCGGGCTGTGGACCAGCCACACCACCCCGATCCACCTCGGCGCCACCGCGGTGCTGCTGGACCGGTTCACCACCGCGGCCACCTGCGAGGCGATAGCCCGGCACCAGGTCACCGTATTGTGTTGCGTCAGTACCCAGTTGACGATGCTGATGGCCGATCCGGCCAGCCGCGGTTACGACCTCAGTTCCCTGCGCGTGGTGTACACCGGCGGGGAGGCGTTGCCGTACCGGCCCGCGGCCGAGTTCGAGGAACTCACCGGCGCCAAAATCCTGCAGTTCTACGGCTCCAACGAAACCGGGATGCTCAGCGCGACAACCCTCGACGATTCGCGCGAGCACCGGCTGCGCACCGCGGGCCGGCTCATCCCCGAAATGTCGGTCCGGTTGTTCGACGGGGACCGCGACGTCACCGCCACACGGCGCGGCCAGCCCGCCTGCCGGGGACCGGCGACGAGCCTGGGCTACCTCGGCGGCACCGACCACGACAAGCTGTTCACCCGCGACGGGTGGATGCGCATGGGGGACATCTGCGAGATCGACGCCGACGGTTACCTGCGGGTCACCGGGCGTACCTCCGATTTCATCGTGCGCGGCGGCAAGAACATCAGCGCGAGCCAGGTCGAAGACGCCGTCATGACCCATCCCGCCATCGCGATAGCGGCCGCGGTCGCCATGCCCGACCCGGTGTTCGGCGAAAAGGTCTGCCTCTACGCCGAACTCACCGACTCCGCGTCCGTCGACCTGCCGGGGCTCGTCGAACACCTGCTGGCGCTGGGGGTTTCCAAGGAACTGCTGCCCGAACGCCTGATCGTTCTGGACGAACTGCCCCGCTCGTCCGGCGGAAAGATAGCCAAAGGCCGCCTGCGCGAGGATATTGGAGCCAGAATGGAGGCCGGTCATGAACGCTCCTAACGCACGGCGCGGCGGGTTGGAAGTCTGGGCGCCGTCGGTGGTGCCGCCCATCGGCGTGGACCTGTCCAGCGAGCAGGCGTTGGCCATCGCCTTCCGCCACCTGGCCGGCATCGGGTTCGCCGAGAACATGGCCGGGCACATCACCTGGCAACTCGACGGCCAAACGGAGATGTTCGTCAATCCATGGGGGCTGTGGTGGCAGGAGATCGCCGCGTCCGACATCTGCGTCGTCGACGCCGACGCGCGCGTGATCCGCGGACGCTGGGACGTCACCCCCGCCATCCACATCCACACCGAGCTGCACCGGGTGCGCGACGACGCCCGCGTGGTGATCCACAACCACCCGTACCACGCGTGCGTGCTCGCCGCGCTGGGCCGTCTGCCCGAACTGGTGCACCAGACGGGGTCGCTGTTCCTCGACGACCTGTGCCTGGTCGACACCTACGACGGCGAAATCGACAGCCCCGCGCGCGCCGCGGAACTCGCGGCCCGGATCGGCGGCGCCAACCTGACCATCCTGGCCAATCACGGCGTCATCGCGACCGGCCGCAACCTGCCCGAAGCCGTCTACCGCGCGGCATCCATCGAACGCGTCTGCAAGCTGGCCTACGACGTCCTGCTCACCGGCAAGGACCCGGTGGCAATGAACTGGTCGGACATGGCGGGCATGCAGCGCTCGCTGATCGAACGGGCTGCCGATGTCTACTGGGCCGGGGCCGCGCGCATGACCATCAAGGCCGACCCGGATGTGCTCGCGTGACCGTCGAGTGTGCACTCACGGCGGCGACACGCCGGCACACGCCGCCCCCACCGCACGCTGAACACCGTCAGTTCACACTCACAACGCCGCGCCGCAGGGGGATTGACGCGTGAAATCGATCGACGAGCTGGCCACCGACCTGAACTTCACCACGGCCAAGACCGGCGCCCAGCGCTCGGTCACCTTCCTGCCCGACCCGCCGCGGGCACCCCGGCGCTACACGGTGATCTCGGTGGACGATCACATCGTCGAACCCCCGGACACCTTCACCGGCCGGCTGCCCCGCAAGTTCGCCGACCGGGCGCCGAAAGTCGTCGAGACCGACAGCGGGGGACAGACGTGGGTCTATGACGGCAAGGAGCTGCCCAACGTCGGCTTCAACGCCGTGGTTGGACGGCCGGTGGCGGAGTACGGTTTCGAACCGGTCCGGTTCGACGAAATGCGCCGGGGCGCATGGGATATCCACGCCCGCATCAAGGACATGGACCTCAACGGCATCTACGCCTCGCTGAACTTCCCGTCGTTTCTGCCGGGCTTCGCCGGGCAGCGGTTGCAGCAGGTGACCGGCGACCGCGACCTGGCGCTGGCCTCGGTGCGGGCTTGGAACGACTGGCATTTCGACGTCTGGGCGGGGTCGTATCCGGACCGGATCATCCCCTGCCAACTGCCGTGGCTGCTCGATCCCGAGCTCGGCGCGAAGATGATCCGCGAGAACGCCGAGCGCGGCTTTCACGCCGTGACGTTCAGCGAGAACCCGGCGATGCTGGGGCTGCCCAGCATCCACACCGACCACTGGGATCCGCTGATGGCGGCCTGCGCCGAGACCGGCACCGTGGTGAATCTGCACATCGGGTCGTCGGGGTCGTCACCGTCCACCACCGCCGATGCGCCGCCGGACGTGCAGGGCGTGCTGTTCTTCGCCTACGCCATCTCCGCGGCGGTCGACTGGCTGTACTCCGGGCTGCCCAGCCGGTTCCCCGACCTCAAGATCTGCCTGTCCGAGGGCGGCATCGGCTGGGTGGCGGGGCTGCTCGACCGCCTCGACCACATGCTCAGCTATCACGCCATGTACGGCACCTGGCAGGCGCTCGGCGAGACCCTGACCCCCGCCGAGGTGCTGACCCGCAACTTCTGGTTCTGCGCGGTCGAGGACAAGTCCTCGTTCGTGCAGCGCGACCGGATCGGCGTCGACAACATCATGCTGGAGGCCGACTACCCGCATTGCGACTCGACCTGGCCGCACACCCAGCAGACCATTCACGAACAAATCGGTGATCTGCCACTCGAGGTCATCCGAAAGTTCAGCTGGGAGAACGCCTCTCGGTTGTACCGGCACCCGGTGCCGGCTGAGGTGCAACGGGATCCCGAAGCGTTCTGACCGGTCCGCGCGGGCGCCCGAGCACAATGCGCAAAAGCCGAAAATCGCCCGTTGCGTGGGTATCGCGCACAAGAGAGCCATCGCCCGTATCGCTTTCGTAACTTCGATCGTAACGAGGTGCCGGGACCTTAATCGGAATCGCCACCGGTCGCGATCGACAGCGTGCTGGGCATGCGGGCCGCCGCGGCGCAGGGGGCGGCCAGTTGACCTCACACTGGCCGACCTGACGTCCTATAAGCTACGTTTAGTACGTACTGAACGTAGTTGGGAGATTTGATGGCGCCGGACGAGGCCGAGTTCGTCGACCGCCTCGGGCTCTTCTTCGAGCTGCTCGGCGCCACCCGGACCATGGGCCGGGTGTACGGGTGGCTGTTGATCTGCGATCCGCCGCAGCAGTCGTTGACCCAGCTGACCGAGGCGTTATCGGTGAGCAAGGCGTCGATCAGCACCGTCGCCCGGCAACTGCTGGATGGCGGCATGGTGGAGCGGTTGCCCAGCCCCAACCGTCAGCACGTCTACCGCGTCAGGCCGGGCGGCTTCACCAGCGTCCTGGCGACTCAGCTGTCGCTGATGCGGTTGGGCATCGAACCCGCCGAGTACGCGCTGTCGATGCTGGGCGAGGACCGCGCCGAACAGCGGCAGCGCGTCGAGGATTTCCGCGATTTCTGTGAGTTCTGCACCCAGGCCTACGGCGAGCAACTCATGCGCATGTGGACCGAATACCGGGCGAAAAGGAAACAACCATGACCGCGACGGACAAAGTCGACTTCAGTTCCGTGTCCTGGGGATCGGTGGAGTGGACGAATCTCATCACGCTCTACCTGCGTGCCCACGAAAGCCGTTCGGAGCGGCCGATTCTGGGGGACAAGGCGGCCGCCGAAGCCGTGGACCGCATCGACTACGACTTCAAGCGAATCCATCGGATGTCGTGGCCGGCGGCCAATCAGTACCTCGTCGCGCTGCGGGCCAAGCAGCTCGACAACTGGTGCGCCGACTTCCTCGCCCGCCATCCGGACGCGGTCGTCCTGCACCTGGGCTGTGGTTTGGACGGGCGCGCGTTTCGCCTCGGTGTGCCGCCGTCGGTGACCTGGTTCGACGTCGATCAGCCGAGCGTGATCGGGCTGCGCAGCAGGCTTTACGACGATACCGAGAGCTACCGGATGATCGGCTCGTCGGTGACCGAACTGCAGTGGCTCGATCAGGTCCCGACCGGCCGTCCGACGCTGATCGTTGCCGAGGGCCTGCTGATGTACCTGCCCGAGGACGACGTCCGGCGACTACTGCAGCGGCTGATCGACCGATTCGCCGGCGGCGAAATGCATTTCGACACGCTGTCTGCCCTGGCGCCGCTGATGTCGAGGATCTTCACCCGGGGAATCATCAAATGGGGCATCCGTGACGCGGGCGAGATCGCGACGTGGAATCCGCGGCTGCGCTTCCTCGAGCAGACACCCGTGCTGGCCGATTACCAGCGAATCCCCTCGGCCGCGGTGCGGTTGATCTACCGGGTGACGTGGCTGACCGCCGGCCGCCACTACGACGTGCTGAACCGCTTCGAGTACTGATCGGTCACAGGTCGGAGGCCAGTCGGCGCAGGATGTCGGCGGCGGACTCCGCGGTCGCGTGCCGATATCCGGTGCCCGCCCAGAGGTGGACGAAGTCCGGCTTGCCCGCGGCCGCGGCGGCCTTGCGCAGCGGGCTGGTCAGGTAATGGATGGCGGGGTAGCCCGGTGGCGCCTCGGCTTCATGGGCCTCGATGAACGCGTTGCGCAGGCCGCGGGCGGGCCGGCCGGTGAAGGCACGGGTCAGCACCGTCTCGGTGTAGGCGGGATCGATCAGGGCCGCTTGATGAGTGGCCGAGGCGCCGCTCTCGGTGGCGCGCAGCAGCACGGTGCCCACCGCCGCTGCGGTCGCGCCGGCGCGGATCACCTCGGCCACCGCGGCGGGGGTGGCCAGCCCGCCGGTGGCCAGCACGGGCAGGGGCACCCGCGCGACGACCTGCCGGACCAGGTCGACGATCGGCACCGGCGTCAACGGCCGCTGCGGCGAGAGGGTGCCGGAGTGCCCACCGGCGTCGACGGCCTGCACGGCGAGCATGTCGACGCCGGCGTCGTACGCCTGCGCCGCCTCGTCGGCCGTGGTGACCGTCTGGACCACGACGCTGCCCGCCCGTCGCAGCGCGGCGATCACGTCGCGCGACGGTATGCCGAAAGTGAACGACACCATTGGAACGGGGTCGTCGAGCAACAGCGCGATCTTCTCGTCGAATTTGTCGTTGTCCTCGATCGGTTCGGGCGGCAGCGTCAGCCCGAACTGGTCGGCGTCGGCCTGCACGATCGCCGCGTAGGCGCGGTAGCGTTGCGGATCGACCGGCACCGGATTGGGCGCGAAGACGTTGACCCCGAACGGGATTCCTTCGGCGCGAACGGCTTTGATCTCGGCCTCGATGGCCTCGACGGTCTTGTATCCGGCCGCGAGCAAGCCCAGGGCGCCGGCGCGGGAGGCGGCCGAGACCATGGCCGGGGTGGTCGGGCCACCCGACATCGGAGCCGCCACCAGCGGGATGGACATTCCAAACTGCGTCAACATCTACTTGCCCCTTCGCTGTTCGCAGTGCGGGCGGATAGAGCCCGCCTCGACAGTATCGACGTCGAGCGGGTGCGCATCATTCCGCCATGGCGACCGACCTGGCAGGATGCTTGAGCGTGACGCGCCCCAACTTCCTCGTCATCGTTGCAGACGACCTCGGGTTCTCCGATCTCGGCGCATTCGGCGGCGAAATCGAGACGCCCAATCTCGACCGGCTGGCCCACGCCGGTGTCCGGCTCACCGATTTCCACTCGGCCCCGGCCTGCTCGCCGACCCGGGCCATGCTGTTGACCGGGACCGACCACCACATCGCCGGCATCGGCACGATGCTCGAGGTCGCTTCCCCGGACTTCCGCGGCGCACCCGGGTACGAGGGCTACCTGAACGACCGGGTCGTCGCCCTGCCCGAACTGTTGCGCGACGCGGGATATCTGACGCTGATGTCGGGCAAATGGCACCTCGGCGCCACCATCGAGACCTCGCCGTGGGCGCGCGGCTTCGAGCGCTCGTTCGCCCTGCTGCCAGCCGGCGCCAGTCACTACGGCGGAGCGGGAGCGCGCGGATTCTCGCCCGTGCCAACGCTTTACACCGAGGACGACCGGTTCGTCACCGTCGGTGACGACTTCTATTCTTCGGACGCCTACACCGACACGCTGTTGCGGTATCTGGATGAGCGCGACGCAGACGACGACCGGCCGTTCTTCGCCTATCTACCGTTCCAGGCTCCGCACTGGCCGCTGCAGGCGCCCGACGAATCCATCGCGAAATATCGGGGCCGCTACGACGCCGGGCCGGACGCGCTGCGCGAGGAGCGGCTGGCCGCACTCAAGCGGCTCGGCCTCTGTGCGCCCGACGTCGTCGCACACCCGGTGGTGGCCGACGGCGCGCCCGAGTGGGCCGACATGACCGACGAGCAGCGCGCGCGCTCGGCGCGCAGCATGGAGGTCTACGCCGGGATGGTCGACCGGATGGACCACAACGTCGGCCGGGTCATCGACTACCTCACGGCCAGCGGCGAACTCGACAACACCGTCGTCATCTTCCTGTCCGACAACGGCGCCGAGGGCGCGATCGTGGAGGCGATGCCACTGCGCGGCCCCCAAATCGCCGCACAGATCGAAAAGCATTGCGACAACAGCCTGGAGAACCTGGGCCGGCCCACGTCGTTCATCTGGTACGGCCCGCGCTGGGCGCAGGCCGCCACCGCGCCGTCGCGCCTGCACAAGGCGTTCACCACCCAGGGCGGGATCCGCGTGACCGGCTTCGTCACCTGGCCCGGCTTCGCCCGCCAGCAAGAGATCGGCACCGCGTTCAGCACGGTCATGGACATCGCGCCGACCCTGCTGGAATTGGCCGGCACCACGCACCCGGGCACGTCGTACGGCGGGCGCGAGGTGGCGCCCATGCGCGGCCGCTCACTGGTGGATTACCTGACGGGCGCCACCGAGACCGTGCATGACGCCGACACCGGCACCGGCTGGGAGTTGTTCGGCCGCCGCGCCATCCGCCAGGGCGACTGGAAGGCGCTGTACCTGCCCGCGCCGTACGGGCCGGGCGACTGGCAGCTCTACGATCTGTCCGCCGATCCCGGTGAGATCGACGATCTGGCCGCCTCCCGGCCCGACAAGCTGGCCGAGCTGCTGGCGCTGTGGGATCGCTACGTCGAGGAAACCGGCGTGATCCTCGACCCCATCTCGGTGTACGACCTGCAACTCTGAGGACGCTGACCGTAACGTTCGCTAGGGATCACCCGCTGGGTCTTCGGGCCTCGAACAGCTCGACCGCACCGCTGTGCCGTGCCGCCAAGACTTCGAGTCCCGCGTCCGCCAGCCAGCGTTGCACGTCACCGGCCCGGGGCGTATCGCCGAAAAAGCCCGCCGCCCGCAGCGCGGTCACAAAACGATCCTGGCGCCAGCCGCGACCGCGTACACAGGTGCTCCCGCGAAGAATCCCACCCGGCTTCAGCACGCGGGCGAGTTCGACGACCGCCGCTCGTGGGTCGGGAAGACAGTGCAGACCGTTGAACGTCAAGGCCAGGTCGAAGGTGTTGTCCGGGAAGGGCAGATCCGTGATATCGGCATCGGTGAACTCCATCAGGTCGGCCACGTCCAGCTGAGTTGCCCGACGGCGTGCCCGCCCGAGCATGTCCGAGGAAATGTCGGCGGCCACGTAGCGGCAATCCTGCCCGGGGCGCAGCCCGCGAAAGGCAAATCCGCCACCGCACGGGATGTCCAGCACACGGGCGCCGGCGGGAGCTTCACCGACGCGCCGAACCACTTCCAGCAGCTCATGTAACGCCAACCCCCACAACGCTTTTGCGCCCACCGCAGCGACGCTGTCATGCATTGCGGCCGTGTTGTACAACGCCGATGCCACCCGAGCCGCACGCCAGCGCTCCGTTACCTGCCCCATCCGCTGACCCTAACCGGAAACTCGGGGCTACCGCTGCGTTACCCGGCCTGAACCTCCGACAGCAAGCGGCGTGCGGCCTCGACGCACGGACGTAGGCGGTCCAGCGGGCTCACCCCCGCCAACGCCAACGATCGCCGCGGCACTTCGATTTCGACCACCGTATCGGCGGGAAGCGCGGCAAGCAGGTCGTGCAGCGGAAGTTCGCCCTCACCGGGAACCATGCGCTCGAACATGGCCTCCTCCAGGTAGTTGTCGATGCGCGGCCGCAGCGTCGTGTCGTTGAGTTGGGCGTAGCCGATGCGATCGGCATCGATGGCGGCCAGTTCGGCGGCGCCGGAGCCCGACCGCACCAAGTGCATGGTGTCGATCAACAAGCGGAATTCGCGGCGTGCGACGTGTTCCGCGGCGGCCAGGGCGGCGCTCAGGTCGCCGATCGTCAGGCCGGGCACCGGTTCGACGACCGTCTCGATATTGCGCTGCGCCGCAAGCTCGGTCAGTGCGGCGAACTGGTCAAGGGTCCGGGCAAGGTCGGGGTCCACGCTGACCACATTGATTCGGGGGACACCGAGCTCGGCCATCACGTCGAGATCACCGCGCAGGGCGCTGACGTCGGCGCCGGGAACCACCAGAAACCCGTCGCCCAGCGAGATGCCCACGCCCCGATCGCGCAGCGCCGCGAGCAGGTCGCCGCGCAGCGCGGCGTCGTCCTTCAGCGAGAAACGAGGATAACCCAGCGGTACCAGCGGCATCCCCTGCACGGCGACCGAGATGTGGCGGCATCCCAGCTTCGCGGCGAGACCCACCAATTCGATTGGTGGCAGCCCGAATACGCTGAGCATGCCGATGCCGAGGCGGTCCGCCCGCCCCGATGGTGTCATGCGGGGCGGCCCACAAGTTGCGCCAATTGCGCAGCGCCCTGGGCCGTTTGGGTGGTCAGCACGATCCGCCCCGAGGTGGCCGGTTGCTCGATGATCGGCGCCTCGAGCACCATGTTGTCCCGGATGAAGGCCATGTGGTCTTGCAGATGCTCGCCGGTGAATGCGGCCCAGGCGGCCGTCGACGGGGGATCCAGCACAAGGGTCAGTTCGTAATAGTCCGCAGTCAACGATTTCGGCGGGTCCACGTGCACGAGGCCCAGTTGCATGGTCTCGGGGCCCAACGTGTAGACGGTGGTTCGCCCGATGTCACAGGTGGTCAGGGTGTCCGTCGGCTTGGTCGGGGCGTTCGGATCGGTGGCCGGGCACTTGACGGCGGGAGTCGTGGGCTGCGACTTCGTCACCGGCCGCACCGGCAATGGGGCGATCTTGACCACCGGTGGGGGTGGCGGTGGCGGGGGCGCGATGGTGCTCGGCGGCGCGGTGGTCGATGAGCTGGACGGTGCGGGCCGGTGCGCGTGCTGGCAGCCGCTCATCGCGGCGGCGAGCAGGCCGAGCGACCCGAGCCAGGCGGCGGCATTGCGCACGCGCAAACGACGGTGAATCATCCGGACTGACTCTACTCGCCGGCCATTGGTTTTCCGTCCGACGGGAAGCCTTGCACCGCAATTTCTTTGGTGTGTATTAGCGTGGAACGTCGAATTCGGACACCCCGAGTCGGCGCCGTCGTCGGGGATGAGCTGCCTTTATCCGACACCCTGGCGCGGTGGAGAATGTGCCCTTTACCGACACTATAAATATAGAGTATGGTCGCGATTCAAGCTCATGGACAGACGACGAAAACCCAATCCCGCCGAGCGCCGCCGCGACCTGTGCGACGCGGCAATTCAGCTGTTGGCCGATGACGGGGCCAAGGGATTGAGCCATTTGAAGGTCGACCGCAAGGCCGGAGTGCCGGACGGAACGACCTCGTTTTATTTCCGCACCCGATCGGCGTTGCTGCGCGCGGTGGCCGAGCGCTCCGCCGAGCTCGACCTCGCCGAGCTGCAGGCGATCGCGGACAGCTCCGATGCCGACGCCGCACGTCGCGCACCGTCGCGGTTGTCGCAGGTCGTCATCCAGGCCGGCAGCGATCCGCAGCTGTACCGAACCAGGGCCCGTTACGAGCTCACCATGCAGGCCACCCGCGACCCCGCATTGGCCGCGATCCTGCAGCAGGCCACCGACGAGTTCACCAAGCTGCACCGGGAAATCCTGGTGCAGCTCATGCCGCACGGCGCCGACCTGGATCCGGCCGTCGTCGAGGATCTGAGCAACGTCACCCTGACGTTCATCAACGGTCTGCTGCAGCGGTTCGCCCACGGCGACCGGATCATCGACAGCGCCGAACAGCTCGACGGGATCCTCTCGGCGATCGCCGCCGGGATTTTGAGGAGTTCGGACAAGGGGCGGCTCACCCAGACGGGTGGTCTGCGGCAGTTGGGCCGCGGGGCGGCCGGGTCGGGATGAGGGCGCCGACCGGACACGGCGCACCGGGCTCTGGCTCTTGCCAGGGCGTCCGCTGTATGGTTCTCTACGACAATAGAGTAAGCCCACGTTCATGCGTCGTTTTCTCCCGCGCTCGCGCAGCAGTGACAGCGACGCAATTAAGCGGAGTGTATAAATTGCCCGGACCGAATCCAGCGCTGCAACGCTGGCAGCGCTAGCCCTGGTGCAGGTAATGCGGGTACCGAAAAGTGCAGCGGTAGGAGGGTTTTCGTGACGGCGAGCACCGACAGCAGTGTTCGGTTCGATCCATACGATGTCGGGCTGATTGCCGACCCGTATCCGATGTTCGCGCGATTGCGCGAAGAGGCTCCGCTTTATTTCAACGCCGAATACGACTTTTACGCGGTGAGCCGTTACGCGGATGTCAGCAAGGCGCTCGTTGACCATGAGACGTACAGCTCCGCGCGGGGCGCCATCCTCGAGCTGATCAAGGCGAACCTCGAGATCCCGCCGGGCATGTTGATCTTCGAAGACCCGCCGATTCACGACGTGCACCGCAAGCTGCTGTCGCGGATGTTCACCCCGCGCCGGATCGCCGCGCTCGAGCCGATGATCCGCGACTTCTGCGCGCAACTGCTGGATCCGCTGGTGGGATCCGGACGCTTCGACTTCGTCACTGACTTGGGTGCGCAGATGCCGATGAAGGTGATCAGCATGTTGCTCGGCATCCCGGAGGACGACCAGGAGTACATCCGCGACCGCGGCAACGCCCAGCTACGCACCGAGGCCGGCAAGCCGATGGACGCCGCCCAGCATGGCCTGTCCGTGGGCGAGCAGTTCGAGGCCTACATCGACTGGCGCGCCGAGCATCCGTCCGACGACATCATGACCGAACTGCTCAACGTCGAATTCGTCGACGAGACCGGTACCACCCGCCGGCTGTCCCGCGAGGAGATCCTGGTCTACCTCAACGTCGTGGCCGGTGCCGGCAACGAGACGACGACACGGCTGATCGGTTGGTCCGGAAAGGTTCTCGCCGAACACCCCGACCAGCGTCGCGATCTCGTGGTCAATCCTACTCTCATCCCGCAGGCCATCGAGGAGTTGCTGCGCTACGAGCCGCCCGCCCCACACGTGTCGCGGTATGTCACCCGCGACGTCGTGGTGCACGACGAGACGGTGCCCGAAGGCAGCGTGATGATGATGCTCATCGGGTCGGCCTGCCGCGACGAGGCCCAATTCGGGCCCGACGCATCCGAATTCAACATTCACCGCGGGGTCCGCCCGCATCTGACCTTCAGCATGGGCACGCACTTCTGCCTTGGCTCGGCGCTGGCCCGTCTGGAGGGCCGCATCGCCCTGGAGGAGATCCTGAAGCGATTCCCCGAATGGGAGGTCGACCTGAACAGTGCCACCCTCAGTCCAACCTCCACGGTGCGGGGCTGGGAGTGTATGCCGGCGCTGGTGCCGTGATGACCGGCCGGGTCGAGGGCAAGGTGGCTTTCGTCAGCGGTGCCGCCCGCGGACAGGGCCGCAGCCACGCCGTGCGGCTGGCGCAGGAGGGCGCCGACATCATCGCGGTCGACGTCTGCGGGCCGATCGAGCACCTGGCTTATCCCCACTCGACACCGGAAGACCTCGCCGAGACCGCGGATCTGGTCAAAAACCTCGACCGGCGCATCGTCACCGCCCAGGTGGACGTCCGCGACTACGACGCGCTGAAGGCCGCGGTGGACGGCGGGGTGGAACAGCTCGGTCGCCTCGACATCATCGTCGCCAATGCCGGCGTCGGGACCGACGGCAGAAAGCTGCACAAGATCCGCGAGGATGTCTGGCAGGACATGATCGACATCAACCTCAGCGGCGTCTGGCACACGGTCAAAGCCGGTGTGCCACACATCCTTTCGGGCGGACGCGGCGGGTCCATCGTGCTCACCAGTTCGGTGGGCGGCCGCAAGGCCTACCCGAACACCGGTCACTACATCGCCGCCAAGCACGGCGTCATCGGCCTGATGCGTGCCTTCGGCGTCGAGTTGGGCCCGCACCTGATCCGGGTCAACTCCGTGCTGCCCACCCAGGTCAGCACCACGATGGTGATGAACGACAACACCTATCGGCTCTTTCGTCCCGATCTGGAAAATCCCGGACCCGACGACTTCGCCCCGATCTCGCAGATGATGCACACACTGCCGGTGCCTTGGGTGGATGCCATCGACATCAGCAACGCTGTCCTGTTCCTCGCCTCTGACGAATCTCGTTATGTCACCGGCGTTTCGCTTCCCGTCGACGCGGGCAGCTTGCTCAAATAGGCGCTAACCCCCAGTGAAAGAAGAAGCCCATGCCTGAATACGACTACGAAAAGCTGAAGAAGGAAGCCGAGCAGTACATCAAGTTCGAGAAGGACAAGAAGAACCGGATCGCCTACATCACGTTCAACCGCCCGGAAGAGCTCAACTCGACCACGCTGGGCATGCGGCAGAACTACGCGGACCTGATCCACAAGTGCAACGTGGACGACGACGTCAAGGTGGTCGTGATCCGCGGCGAGGGCCAGGACTTCGGCAGCGGCGGCGACCTACCCGAGCAGCGCCCGATGCTGGAGAACCCGGGCCTGCCGCTGCACCACGAGTTGGCGATCAACGACGACGACGTCAAGTACCCGCCGGGCGGCTCGTACCGGTACCTGTCCACCGTCACCGACTTCTACGCCAAGGCCCGCGCCGGAAACCGCCCGCTGCAGGAGCTTCGCAAGATCAGCATCATCGAGGCCAAGGGCTACTGCTACGGATGGCACTTCTATCAGGCCGGCGACGCAGACCTGGTGATCTCGTCCGACGACGCGCTGTTCGGGCACCCCGCCTTCCGTTACGTCGGTTGGGGACCGCGGCTGTGGTGGTGGGCCGAGACGATGGGCCTGCGCAAGTTCTCCGAAATGCTGTTCACCGGACGGCCGTTCAGCGCGAAGGAGATGTACGACTGCGGATTCGTCAACAGTGTGGTGCCCCGCGACCAGCTGGAGGCCGAGACCGAGAAGTACGCGCTGGCATGCTCGAAGTCGCGTCCGACCGACACCGTCGCGGTGCAGAAGACGTTCCTCGAGCTCTACAAGCAGCACAAGGGCGAGTACTTCGGCAGCCTGCTGACCGGCATGGTCGAGGGCATGTTGCCGATGATCAAAAACGACGCGGAAGAGGTCGACCTGACCGGGGGCACCTTCGAAAAGGGTCTGAACAATGTGGTCAAGGACAACGACCTCAACTTCCCGCCGGAGTGGCGCCTGAGCCGCTCGGGACGCGCGAAGCCCTGACCGATTTGGCGGGGCGTACATGTCCGCGCTGACGGGTATCAGGATCGTCGAGTTAGCCGAATCCGTCGCGGGCGAGTATTGCGGAAAGCTGCTGGCCGACTTCGGCGCCGAGGTGATCAAGATCGAGGCGCCGAAGCGCGGCAGCGCGACCCGCGCCATGGCGCCCGTCGTTGGCGACGGTTGCGAAGGCAGCGCCCTGTTCGCCTACCTCAACACCAACAAGCGCTCGGTCGTTCTCGATCTCGGCTCGGCGGCCGACATCGAGCGGCTGCACCGGCTCATCGACACCGCCGACGCGGTAGTCGAAGGCTGGACCGCGGGCTGGTCCGCGCAACACCCGTCGGTGGTCTGCTGCTCCATCACCCCGTACGGCGAAGGCGTGGCCGCCGAGTTCGACAATGCTCGCAGCATCAATGTCTTTCACGCCAGCGGCTGGGGATATCACACGCCGAGCCACCCCGACCCGACCAAGCCGCCGCTGCAGGGTCCCGGCCGCTTCCTGGCCGACTACGAGGCGGGGCTGGAGGCGGCGCTGTGCGTCGCGTCGTCATTGTGGGGACGTCTGCACACCGGGAACGGCGAGTTCATCGACATCTCCGAGCAGGCCGTGCTGGTGTCGCGCGCCGATTGCATCCTGGGCCGCCTCGTCACCGGCGAGGTGCCGGCCGACGGTGAGCGCGGCGATTACGATCAAGCGGGGCCGGCCTCGTTCTTTGCCTGCACCGACGGTTTCGTCTACTTGTACATGACCAGCAGGTCCCACTGGGCCGGGGTGAAAAGCCTGATGGGACAACCCGACTGGCTGGACGGGTTCGAGGACGACTGGCTGGAGTTCTCCGTCACCGCCGAGAAGGTCACGGCATTTCAGCGCGGCTTCGCCGCATGGGTCGCCGGCCTCGCCAAGGAGGAGGCCTCGGAACGGGCGCAGCGGCTCGGTGTGCCGCTGGTGCCCGTCAACGGCGCCGCCGACCTGCACCAGTCGCCGCAGTACCGCCATCGCGGTTTCTTCCAGCGGGTCCGCCATCCGGTGTTGGGTGACGCTGCGTATCCCACGGTGCCGTATGCGTTCAGCGCCTCGCCCGCCCGGATCACCGGCGCCGCACCGCGGCTCGGCGAACACACCCGCGCGGTCATGGAAAGCATCGACGCTCCGCGCGCCCGGCCGGTGGTCAGGCCGGCCCAACTCAAGCCACCCAAGAACCCGCGGGGCGGACCGCTGGAAGGGGTGCGCGTCGTCGCGCTCACCAAGGTGTGGGCCGGCCCGTACGCCGGAAAGCTGCTGGCGATGCTGGGCGCCGAAGTCATCAAGATCGAGACGGCCGACAGCCCCGAGGAGATGCGCGCCTACGGCGGCACGGACATCAACCATGCGCCCTACTTCTTGAGCATCAACCCCGAGATCCTCAGCGTGAACCTCGATATCAAATCGGCCGACGGGATGGCACAGCTGCGGGAGCTGATCGCCCGCAGCGATATCGTCCTCAACAACCTGCGCCCCGGCGCCATGGAACGCCAAGGCCTGGGGTACCGACAGCTCACCGAGATCAAGCCCGACATCATCTCGGTGTCGATCAAGATGTGGGGCAACGACGGGCCGCTGGGCCACCAAACCGGTTATGCGCCATGCTTTGCCGCGCTGGCCGGACCGGCAGCGCTGGTCGGCTACCCCGGCGGCCCGCCGCTGGGGACCAGCATGCGCTACGGCGATTCGACGGTCGGGGCCGCCGCGGCCTATGCCGCCGTGGTGGCATTGCTGCATCGCGAGTTCAGCGGCGCAGGGCAATTCGTCGATGTGTCGGCCGTGGAGACGCTCTCCTCGATGATCGGTGACTGCCTGTTGGAGCAGTCGCTGACCGGCCGGCAGCTGGGTCCGGCCGGCAACAACCATCCCGACATGTGCCCGCACGGCTGCTACCCGTGTGCCGACGGCGCCTGGGTCACGGTGGCGGTCGCGACCGACGCCGAATGGCTCCGGTTGTGCGAGGCGCTCGACGCCGCGACGCTGGCCGACGATCCCCGCTACGCGACGGGCGATTCGCGACACCGGCACGCCCGGGCGCTCGACGCGGACCTCGCCCGGCTCACCCGAGACCAGGACGCGGAGCGGCTCGCGCAGCACCTGCGCGCCGCCGGGGTGCCGGCCGCCAAGAGCGCCACTTCGGTGGATGTGATTGGGGATCAACGGTTGTGGGACCGAGAGCTGTACCGGTTCGTCACGGATCACCGCGAAGGTCAGCGGCCGGTGCTCGGGCCGTCCTGGCGGATGGCGCGTTCCCCCGCGCGGATCGCGCGCGGCGCGCCGGACCTCGGCGAGGACACCGACTACGTTTTACACGAGATACTCGGCACGCAACCGACGGGCGGAACATGACGACACTGGCGCGCGCAGCGGCCCTGGTCACCGGCGCCAGCAGCGGCATCGGCGCGGCGACGGCCCGAGCGCTGGCGGCGCAGGGCGCGGCGGTCGCCTTGCTGGCGCGCCGGGCCGACCGGCTGGAGGAGCTGAAGGCCCAGATCGAATCCGTCGGTGGGACAGCGCTGGTCGTGCCCGCCGACGTCACCGATGCCGAACAGGTGGCGTCCGCGGTGCGGCGCACCGTCGCGGAGCTGGGACGCCTCGACATCCTGGTGAACAACGCGGGCCTGATGCAGTCGGCGCCCGCGACCGAGGCGTCGCTGCGTGATTGGGACCAGATGGTGTCGGTCAACGTGCAGGGCGTCCTCTACGCCACGCGCGCGGCGCTTCCGCACCTGATCGAGGCGGCCGCCGACGCGCCGCGCGGGGTCGCCGATCTGGTCACCATCAGTTCGACCGCCGGCTGGGTCGCGCGGCCGAACACCGCGGTGTATTCGCTGACCAAGTTCGGGGTGAACGCCTTCAGCGAGGGCCTTCGCCAAGAGGTGCTGGGCAAGCGCGTCCGGGTCGGGGTGGTGGGCCCCGGAACCGTGGACACCGAGATCTTCAGTCACCTGGCCGAATCGTCGCGGGAGGCGTTCGAACGGCAGACGGCCGGCATGGTCATGCTGCGGCCCGAGGACATCGCTGATGCCGTGTTGTTCATGGTGACGCGCGACCGCCGGGTGGCGGTCAATCACATGTTGGTGCGCTCGGCCGAACAGACCTGGTAGCGGCGTGGCTTCGGACTGGGTGATCGGTGACCACCACGGATTGCCGTTCCCGGCCGACCCCGCGTCGTTGCGCAGCGGCGGGGCGGGGTTTATGACCGAGGCGTTTCGGGCCTCCGGGGTGCTGGATGGCAACGGCGTGGCCCGGATCGGCGACTTCCGCGAGATCAGCGGTGGCAGCACCGGACGCAAGGCGGTGCTGTCGGTCGAATATGAAAGGCCCGCAGCGGGTCTGCACACCGACCTGTTCGTTAAGTTTTCCCGCGATTTCCACGACCCGGTGCGCGACCGCGGAAAGACCCAGATGCAGGCCGAGGTTCGGTTCGCCTCCTTGGCGCGAGCGCCCGGATTCCCCATCGCGGTGCCCAGCCCGCAGTTCGCGGACTACCACGGTCCGACCGGTACCGGGATATTGATCACCGAACGAATCCGCTTCGGCACTAACGGGATCGAGCCGCAATACCACAAGTGCCTCGACTACGAGATGCCCAATCCGCTGGAGCATTACCGTGCGCTGCTGACCGCGCTGGCGCGGCTTGCCGGCACGCACCGGTCCGGCCGGCTGCCCGCGGACCAGACCGCGCACTTTCCGCTGGATGTGCAGGCCGCGACGGTGGGGGAGCGGGTGCTGCTACCGGCGGGCAAACTGGAACGGCGGATCGACCGGCTGGCCGAGTTCATCCGTACCCATCCCGGGCTGGTGCCCGCCGGCACCGGCTCACCGGAATTCCTGGCGCGCATGGCCGATGAGGCGCCCCGATTGGCGCAGTATGAAAACACGGTCGCCGATCACCTGGCCGCCGACGCCGACTACGTTGCGCTGTGCCACTGGAACGCCAACATTGACAACGCGTGGTTTTGGCGAGACGCCGACGGCACGCTGCGCTGTGGATTGATGGACTGGGGATGCGTCAGCCAGATGAATCTCGGCATGGCGTTGTGGGGAGCCATGTCCGGCGCCGAAAACGACATGTGGGACACCCATCTCGACGACTTGTTGGAACTATTTGTCGCGGAGTTTCAACGCTATGGCGGTCCGCACCTGGAGCCGGACAGGTTGCGCCGGCACACGCTGCTGTATGCGGCCGTGATGGGTGTGGCCTGGCTGTTGGACGTTCCGGCGTTGCTGCGCAGGCGATTCGACGCCGCGCCGAGCAGCCGCACGGACCCGCGGATCAGGGCCGACGAGAGCGTGCGGGCGCCCCTGCAGATGCTGTCGAACCTGCTGTTGCTGTGGCAGCGGTACCGCATCGGAGACCTGCTCGACGAGGCACTCGCCGAAGGTGTTCGACTGAGCTAGCGCCCGACCTCGGGCGCCGGTCCAGATCATGCTTCAATTCGCCTCCGAAATGTAGTGCTCACGATAAAATCCATCCGCACACAGGAGGATTGAGCTACCAATGATGACTCGTCTGGTTATGGCGGGAATGGCCGCAACCGCCATGTTTGTCGGCATCGGCGCGACCATCGCGCCCCCTGCACAGGCAGGTCCGCCCTACAGGAACTGCAGCGAAGCCCGCAAAGATGGCCGGTACAACATCCCCAGGGGCGATCCCGCTTACCAGCAGAAGCTGGACCGCGACAACGACGGTATTGCTTGCGAGTCGTAGCACTGCCGGTCAGCGCACCTCGGAAAGGCTCCACCGCACCCTGCACTTGCACAACGAGTTTCGTGTGCTACGGCTCACCGTCGTCTCCGTCGCGCAGGAGTTTTTCGGGGTGGTGGAAGGTGTTGGTGCGGGGTTGGCCGGTGTCGAGGTGTGGGGGTGGGATCCATTGGGTGTCGCCGTGGGTGTTTTTTCGGGTGGTCCAGCCGCCGGGGCGTAGTAGGCGGTGGTGGGGGCCGCAGGCGAAGGTGAGGTTGTTGACGTCGGTGGTGTGGCACTTGCTGTAGTCGGTGACGTGGTGGACTTCGCAGTAGTAGCCGCCCACGGTGCAGCCGGGGCTGCTGCAGCCGCGGTCCTTGGCGTACAACACGATTCGTTGGCCGGGTGAGGCGAGGCGTTTGGTGTGATAGAGCGCCAGGGCCTTGCCGTTGTCGAAGATCGCCAAATAGTGGTGGGCGTGGCGGGCCAGGCGGATGACATCGCTCATCGGCAGCAGGGTGCCGCCCCCGGTCA
>NZ_LZMG01000403.1:0-36633 GCF_001673615.1 Mycobacterium sp. 1245499.0 | reverse complement strand
CGGCGGATGAATGGCTCCAAACTCTCGGTAGAACCGCATGACGCTCACCCTCACAGATTTGTTCTGCGGGGCCGGCGGGTCCTCAACCGGGGCGGTCAGCGTCCCGGGTGTGACGGTCCGGATCGCTTCGAACCACTGGGATCTCGCGGTCGAGACGCACAATACGAACCATCCCGACGCTGATCATCTCTGCGCTGATCTGTCGACGGTTGATCCGCGCCGGTTCCCGCGCACAGATCTGTTGTGGGCGAGCCCGGAGTGCACCAATCACTCGGTGGCGAAGGGCCGAAAGCGGGCCGACGCGCAACCGGATCTGTTCGGCGAAGTGCTCCCAGATGCGGCGGCTGAGCGTTCTCGGGCGACGATGTGGGATGTTCCGCGGTTCGCGGAGGCGCATCGCTATCAGGCGGTGATCGTCGAGAACGTCGTCGACGCTTGGCATTGGGAGCCGTTCCGGGCGTGGCTGATGGCGATGGACAGCCTCGGCTACGACCACCACGTGGTGTTCCTCAACAGCATGCACGCGCAGGTGTTCGGGCCCGGCGCCCCGCAGTCCCGGGATCGCATGTACGTGCTGTTCTGGCGGAAAGGCAACCAGCGCCCCGCAATTGAGCGGGTCACCGCGCCGGCCGCGGTATGCCCAGTGCACGGCGACGTCCGCGCGCGGCAGGTCTTCAAACGCTCCGATCGGACACCGTGGGGACGGTACCGGCAGCAGTACGTCTATACCTGCCCGACGTTAGGCTGCCATCAGGTCGTCGAGCCCCACTACCGTCCGGCAGCTGAGATCATCGACTGGTCGCTGCTGGGTCAGCGGATCGGCGACCGTGACCGTCCGCTCGCCGAGAAGACGCTGGCACGGATCCGTGCCGGTGTCGAACGGTACTGGGCGCCGCTGCTGGTGCCCGTCGAAGGCCGCGACGGTAAGCAGGCCGCACCGGTCGATCAAGCGGCCCGCACGATGACCACGCGCAGTGAGACCGGCTTGGCATTCATCGCCGAGCTACGCGGAGGCGGATCGAAACACCGGCCCGTCACCGACCCGCTGTGCACGGTCGTCGCCAACGGCAACCACCACGGCCTCGTCACCACCTACTACGGCAACGGCGGAACACGTCCATCTAGCGACGCGCTGGCCACCGTCACCGCGGTGGAACGGCACGCTCTGCTGATGCGGAACAACAGCAGCAAGAGCGACGGCGCCGAGATGACAACTCCTGTGCGCGAGGCGATCCGGACTGTCACGACCACCGGCCACCAGTCGCTGCTCACTGCCGAACGGCCGACCATCGACCTCGATGACGTCCTGTTCCGCATGCTCGAGCCCCGCGAGATCGCCGCCGCCATGGACTTCCCAGGCAGCTACCAGATCCTCGGCAATCGCCGCGAACAGGTCCGCCAGGCCGGCAACGCAGTCACTCCACCAGCAGCGCGGGACCTCGTTGGAATCGCCGCTGAATCTCTGGGGGCAGCGTGACTGATCGTGACACCCGAAACCAGCCGTCGGCGCGCTGCCGTTGGTGCGGGTCGACTAATCCCGACCGCGTCCACTACGCCCACTGCCCGAAGGTTGGTGGTTGAAATTCCTTGGTTCTACGTCGATGACGCCTTCGCCGACAGCAAGCCCGTGATGCGACTAGACCGTGCTCTACGGAACGAGGCCATCGGTTTGTGGGTGCGGTGTGGAGCGTGGTCGGCCAAGGAAGAAACCGACGGACACGTCCCGCTCGACACGGTGAAGCAGTTCGGTGGAACCCCCAGACTCATCCGTGCTTTGCATGAACAGGCCGAACTTTGGGTCGAAAACGCGCCGGAATCTTGGCGGAATTCCCGCGAGATTCTGTTCGGAAACTGGCAAAAATGGCAGAAAACTAGGGCCGAAAACCAAGCACGCCGCAAACGCGAAGCGGAGAAGAAATCGACGTATCGAGCTGGAAAAAAGGGACGCGATTACGTTTCAACCAGCAGTGATTCGGAAATGTCCACCGGGGACACACCAGGGGACAACGGAGCCGTCAGCGAAGACCTGTCCACCGGGGACAGCACCGGGGAGTCCCTCTACCCCGACCCGACCCGACCCGACCCGACCCTTATTCCTTTGGTTACTTCTGGTGGGAGGGGTACGTCAGTAGACCCGCGAGGCCCCCGCCCCCAATGTCCAAGGCACAAAGAGAACTCGGACGATCCGTGCCCGGACTGCATGCGTGGTCGGCTCTGGGATGAGGCCCAGGAAGACATCGCTCGCGAAGACGACCTTGCCGAACGACGCCGGCTCAAGGAGCTGCGAGAGAACTGCCCGATCTGCAAGGGCAGCAACTGGATTCCCGACACAGAACCTGCGAAGAAATGCAACCACCAGGAGCCATGCCATGCCTGATTATCCCGTTGGCCCGAGTCATCGAATCCGCGGACGTGGTCCTGTGTTGGAGGCGTACGCCGAGACCGGCGCCCTGGACGTCGACTGCATCCATTGCGGTGCGAAGGCGGGGGAGTTTTGTTGCCATGACCCGGAGGTGGGTGGGATGCCCCGCCGGCTGCCGTGCCCTAAGCGCATCGTGGCCGCTGCGCGGGCCCAGTCACACGGAGAGCTGAGAAACCCGGTTCCTGCGCACGATTCCGCACTGCCGCCCGGTTCGGGCCGTTACAGCGGCTCTCAGCCCCGAAAGGACCAACTGCCGTGATCATCTACTGCCAGCAGTGCAACACAAACCCCGTCGAAGGCATCAATCCGGGCAGCTTCCTTCACGGAAGGTTCCACTCTGAAATGCACCGGCCACTGTGCATCGCCTGTAACTGCACTGAACCTGACACGCCGATCTATCTGCGGACCGTGGTCGTCTGCCCGTCCTGCTGGCACGAAGTCGACCCAGACAAGCCTCACGAGCCCGGCTCCCGGGAGTGCCTACGAGTCCTATTTCGCGGCGTCGAAGGGGCCTTCTCATGAGCTTCCAGGACGATGTGGCTGCTATCGCTGCCGAGCATGGGATGGACGTGGCGGTCGAGTACGCCGCGCAGTCCTTCGACCTCACACTCGGGCCTCCCGTTGGTGACGTGCTGCGCAACCTCTGGCGGGACATTCGGGAACCGCTTCTGCTCCACGGATTCCGCATGGCGGCGTCGTCCGGCGCCGACCATGAGCTCAACTACTACACGGAGGTAACCCATGGTGTCTGACGAACTCACCTCAACCCGTCGATCCGCGTGGGGATTCGGGCCAGCGGAGCAGGAGTCCTGGCGGGAACGCGCGTTATGCGCGCAGATCGATACCGGAGACATGTTCTACCCCGACAAAGGCGGTTCCACGAGAGAACCCAAGTTGGTCTGCTCCATGTGCGAAGTCCGCGTCGAATGCCTCTCCTACGCGCTTGATCGCGATGAACGCTGGGGCATTTGGGGCGGACTGTCCGAGCGGGAACGCCGCCGACTGAAGCGGGAGATCGCAGCATGAGTCGCCGACGCAGCCTGATTGAACTCATTGAGCAGTTCTGGACGAGGGTCGACACTTCCGGTGAATGTTGGCTCTGGAACGGCGAAGTCAACAACAAGGGTTACGGGATCTACAGCATCTACGAAGGAGATGGCCGAGAGAAGATCCTCGCGCATCGCTTTTCGGCATTGATGTCTGGGATGCAGGTTCACTCTCCCCGAGACGTTGTGATGCACAGCTGCGATACACCACCATGCGTTCGACCGAGCCATCTCTCTGTGGGGACACAACGCGCGAATCTGCATGACGCGCTAGCGAAGAACCGTATGAATCTAGCTGGTCTGGTTGAACCGACTCCCCGGATCTGCCAGGACTGTGGAGTGGAATTCCTTGGTGCAGGGAACACGCGGTACTGCCCAACCCACCGGGCGGGGAAGAAGTGGTCAGCATGACCGACACGCATCGTTGTCTTGCAGGCAGAGATTGTCGGGATGCTGAGCAGGTCGATGACTCGACGACCGGCCGCACCCTGCGCCGCGGGGCGCCGATCGCCGACGAGTCCGGGCTGTGTGACGCCTGCACTGGAAGCGCCCGCTACGCAATCGCCGATATCGCCGAAACCTGGCTGGCCCTACACATGGCGATAGGTGACACGAACCGCCGCCTGAACCAAAAGGTTTCGATATCCCGCTCGGCACCGATCAACCTCAACACCGACGCGGACGCACTGAAAGTCTCCATCGTGGAATGGCTTTCCGTAGCCGCTGCCAGAGTCGCTGAACAACTCAACATCAACCCCTACCACCGCGACGACGACGGCAATGAAACCTACGTCGGGCCCGAACCGCAGAACCACTCCGACGCCGAACATGTCCGCGCCGTGAATGCCGCTGTCCGCATCCTCGAACCCAACATTGACAAACTGGTCGCACTGGGCGCCGATGACGTCACCGTCTGGCTCAGCCCATCCGAAACTGACCACGCCGGCGAATCCGTCCCGTACACCACCGCTACCGGGCATACCGCGTACCGGCCCAACACACGGGTGGTCTCCATGGCCGGAGCTGAACTCGCCCTCGAGCTCATCAAAGTCCGGCGCAAAGCACGTAACTTCCTGATGCTCACCGCACCCACCGACAAAATGGCACTCCCGTGCCCGTACTGCGGCGAATACGAACTGGTCCGCTGCCACCGCACCATCAAGGGCCACACCAAAGAAATAGACCAAATCGACTGCGGCAACTGCCAACTGTCATGGCCGTACGAGCGGTATCAACACCTGTGCGAAATCTGGGTCAAGGAGGACGAGATGGAACGCGAGAAACTGCAGAAGCAGCTGGACAGCGAGAAGACACGCCGCGAGATCGCTGAATGGCTGCTCGCGGAACGGGAATGGCAGCTGTCGCTGGCGTTCGATTTCCCGGACGTGTCGGCGAGCGTGTTCGTCACCACCATCCTGTCGGGCTCCGACACTTCACCACCGGAAGCGTTCATGTCCGACCGTGACATCGCGAACATGCTGAATGTGTCTGACTCCACGGTCCGGTCGTGGGCGTCTCGCGGTCAGATCACCCGCCACACCGCCGAAGACGGGTCGACTGTTTTCTTGGCGTCGGAGGTGTGGGCGTTCGCGAAGACGAATACGGGCGGCCGTGCGTCCACGATGCGGCGTCTATCCGCCGCGCGCAGGATCAACGACACCGCCTGCGCAACTTAACTTTCCGCACAGTTATCGGCGAAAGGACGCAGAAATTATGAGCAGCCCAAAGCAGTTGAAGAAACGGCTCGTGGCCTTCGGGCTGGATTGCGTGAAGCATGGCGACATGACACCTGGCGCGGCACGCATGTTGGCCAGGCTTGTCGATGAAGAACTGACTCATATCGTCGGATTCATCACGGATGACCCAGCAGCAGTGAAGCCACGTCGATACACCGACGAAGATCACGAAGTGTGGGCCGACCATTGGTTGACGTAAATCCCCCAAGTTAACGGCAAGGAGAAAACGGCATGAAAGTTCGATTCGTCCATCAAGACGGTGACTGGCCACACGAGCGGCCCACGACCGATTCGTACGTTGACATAGAGATGGGGTCGCTGCCTTCGGTTGGCGATAGCGTGCATCTTCCCGACGAGTTCTACGGGTGGGAGTGCGAGGTCGTCAAGCGTGATTGGTTCACCAACGATCAACGCCAAGCCGACGTGATGGTCACGGTCAACAGTTGACGTAAGTCCCCCAAGTTATCGGCAAAGGGAAGCGAGTTATGGACGATTACTGCGAAGGTTGCGCGGCTGTTGTCGACCAAGAACATCTGTCCGACTGTTCCGTATGGCTTGACCTCATAAGGAACAGCAACACCTGACGCAAGGCGAGAGGATTATCAGCATGCGAGAAGTGCCCGATGATTTCGCGGCTCGACGCAATTTCATCCCGGACGACCCCACCGAAGACCCTAACTTCGACCCATCAAAGTGGACTGGAACCATCATGTCCGGTCTCATCAGCAGCCGTTCGGAATGCGGAGAGTGCGGCGCAGAGTGGACTGACGACCATAACTGTGACCTGACGTAACTCCCCCAAGTTAACGGCAAGGAGAAACGATGCCAACAGGACGTGTGCTGACGCAAGATCAGCAGTTGCAAGAACTGCGCGAGGCCGTCTTGGCGATAGCCATTGCGCTTGGTGCGGCGCTCCCAGATACACCCGAGGTTACGCGGGCACTCAACGCGCTGACCGACACGTACCCGACGTAAGCACCGCAACGTTATCGGCACTCAACAGGAGATGACATGAGGGTCACATACTCGCATGAGCGACCGCCTTACTGGGAAGTTATGGCAGGCGATGGCCGTTGGTGGTCTGTGGGATACAACCAGGACACGGAACGGTTCCTTATCACGAACGGCGCGGGTCGCGTTCTCGATCCACACGGCCCCACCGGGCAAAAGGTACTCGACGCGGTGAACAGTCACGAACGCTCTGCGTTGACGTAAATCCCCCAAGTTAACGGCAGGGAGAAACGATGGCAGAACTCAGAATCACTCGACTGGACCTGGTGCGCGCCCTCGAAGATGCGTGGGATCAGGGAAACGGCTGCGGCCTAGATGGCTGGGTCGGCCCCGGCCGTGGTGCTGGCGAAGTAGATGACGAAGCGGTCTACGCGCGTGATCGCGACGTCGATCGGATCTTCACTCGCCTAGCCGACGCGACATAAATCATGGCGATTATCAGCGGATTTGAGCGGTGCCCCGGCAGCGGAACGTTGGTGTCGAACCGACTCACCGGGCCGGGCAGTCACGAGTGCCTGGACTGTAAGCAATTCGTGCCGATGCACGACGGTCGACTGGCCATCCACGCGCGCGACCGGGTTGACGTAAATCCCCCAAGTTAACGGCAAGGAGAACCATGACGATCAGTGCCAGCGTCCACGTTCCTGGGAAGGGGCATCTACCGATGGCGCTAGACCATGTTTGGCGTGCGGGCGATCTGGTGTGCTTCGTGAAGGACGGCCCTGAGTACACGGTTGAGTCGGTGTCGTGGAACCACTACCCAGGACACAACCACGCCTGCCACATCGAACTGACGCCGCCCCAGGCGACATAAATCGAGAGGATTATCGGCATGAGCACTGACGCACCCGAGCAAATCACCGACGCCGAGCGCGTCATCGTTCTGGCACTCTGCAAAGGATTCACCAGTGATCCCGTGGGACCATTCACATGGCTGTGTCGCCTCGCCTGGTTCACACTCACCAGCGGTCAGGACTTTGACGCCGACGCAGCGATAGCCGGGCACGCCGCTTGGCTCAATGACCCCAAGAATGCAACCGACCGGGCCAACATTGTCAGTTGCATCGATTACATGCGGCCAATCGCAGCTAAGGCCAGATTGTGAACGAGGCGGACATCATCGCGTTTCTGGCGTGGCTAGAAGCCGTGTTCGACAACGGGATTGGATTCCCGAACAAGCAAGCTCTAGCATCCGGCTACGTCGCGCATCTAAATCGATCCGTCGAACACGACGGCATGATGGGCCACGACGAACTGGTAAACCGGGTTGCGAATGCCATGTGGACCGCACTAGAAGCGCAGGACGGTATCTACGTTGACCGGGCGATGGACATGATCGACGCATCCGGTTCTGGTGTGGACATGCACGCCGTCGCCGCATCACTAATCGAACAACTCCAGGTTGACGTAAGGGATTTGGGTTTTCGGCATGAAGGTCATCACTGACTCGGCCACCGAGCGCGCGCTGGCTGCGTTCGATGCGTTCCTTGAGCAGTGGATCCCGCCGGCCATGCATGAGCACGTCTTCGGGCACAGCGGCCGCGCCGCAGAACAAGTCCGCCAGTTGATCCGCGGCATCGACGACCAACACGCACTCCCACTCCACCCCGGCCCGATCGGCTACTGCGTCCTCGCCATGGAAGCCATCTACAACAACCGGGACTACCGCAACGGAATCATCTACACGCCGGCTAGTCCGGTGTTCGAAAACCTAGTCCAAGGAGAGAACTCACTCTCGGGTTTCCGGGCCCGCCGCGGCGACAACCATGTTTTGGGGGAGATCAGCGAATACCGTGTGTCGCGTTGACGACACCTTCTGTTGCAGTGCAACATGAAGACGTCTGACGGATCATGCCCGAAATCTCTGGGCTGGTCCGTTTCTTCGTTCCGGCGGCGGAAGAGGTTCCCGGAATGACCACTCCCGTTAGAACCGGCCGCTACATCGACCGCAAAGCCCATGACTGCGGGTGCGTCACCGTGTGGGACACCACTGGTGGCGGCGCCCGCTATGAACGTGCGTGTGGTGTTCACCGCCGCTACGCACACCACTGGCCAGCAGCACGAGAGGAAAACTGATGGCACAGACCAAGAACACCCCCGAGCCGGCTGAGGTTCCGGTTGAGGCCGCCGCTGAAGAGAAGGCCCCCGAGCAGGACGCCGGCAAGGAAAAGACCATCGTCACCACCGTCTGGGCCCCCGAGGGCCCGGTGCCGAAGGCCTCGATCCTGCAGACCGCAGTGCAGTCGGTGCGGGATGCGATCCCCGTGGTGTTCTCCCTGGACTCGGAGATCACCGGCGCGAAGAAAACCACACGCGACAAGCAGCCCGGCACCGAGTTCGAAGTCACCATCACGTACACGCCACGCGCGGTGGCTGGCAAGGAAGACGCCGTGGACGTCGACAAGGTGATCCGCGGCCTCGACGTGCCGCGCTCGTTCGACGGAATCGGTGGACACGACGGCGACCCCGACTTCCATGAGAGGAAGCCGCGCGAGCTCTGATGAAGCTCACCACTGTGGACGGCTATGAGGTCGAAGTCGACCTTCGATTCGGCTTCACCGTCCACAACCAAGATGGCAGCTCATCCCGCATCGTCCATCTGGAAAACCCGCGGGTCATTGGAGGACCGCCGGATGACGGTGGCCCCGGCGAACCGCTACCTAAACGAAAAGCATCGTAGCGAGGCATGATGAAGATCCCCGCGCACCCGGACGATTCGTTCAACGAGGTACAGGGCAAGGATCTACGCGCACGGCTGACCAAGGACCACAAGGTTTTCATCGGTGATGTGGAACTGCCTGGTTTCATCGCAGAAGGCGGCGTGTGCCTGGAAACCGGAAACACAGGCAGCATAAACCAACTCGTAGTGCGATTCCTCGTCGGTGATGTCGACATCGATGACGAGGTCATCGGAGATATCGATATCCTTGGTTCCAGATCCCCGATGAAGAATCCTCCACCGTACAAAGATCCTTCCAAAAACTATGGCTGAGCTCGAGTACTTCTTGTTGACGGCGACGCTCACCGCGATCGTCGTCGACTACACCGACGCCGGTGACGTCCCGGATCAGCAGCGGATCAGCGGCACAGTTGAGTTCAGGCCACGCATCCCCACCGGGAAACTGTTGTGGCTGCCCACCCTTGACCCGCCCCAAGGCATCGCCCTAGCCCCGATCAAAGCCCGCTTCGACACCGACGGTGTGCTCCGCACCATCCAGGATGCACCGGTGAACGAACTCCAACGCGTCACCGTGACCGGTGACCCGTTCACCCTGACGTACAACGGGGAAACCACCACCGACCTGGCGCAGACCTCAACCTATGCGCAGGTCGAAACCGCGCTCGAGGCCCTGCCCAGTGTGGGCACATCGAATGTGAACGTCACCGGGCCGAACGGCGGCCCGTTCGACTGCGTCTTCAACGACGCGTTGGGTAACCAGGACGTCCCGCAGATGACCGCGACCAACGCGACAGTGGAGACCATCCGCGGCGGAACCCTGGCTGCTGGTGTGAAACTCACCGCCGGCACCGACGTCCTCGGCCTCGGCACCTATGATCCGGCCAGCAAGACCGGCGGACTCATCTACGATTGCATCTTCTCGAACATCGTCTATAACAAGGGCATTCAGGAGATCCACCCGTTCGCCTTCGTCGCCGATCCGGAATGGGCCGGCACAACGATCGACCTCGCCGCGATCCCCAAGATCGACCCCGCCGCCGGAATCGGTTAGGAGAACGCCATGGTTGCGAAGAACAAGCAGCAAGCCGAGATCGCAGAACGCGGCCGCGAATACTGGACCACCGGCGCCGGCGGCATCAAGATCCGCTGGGGTGAGCCCGGCGACTTCGACCGCTGCGTACGCCTAGTCCGCGAGCACACCCCGATGACAGATCCTGAAGGCTACTGCTCCAACCTTCACGTGCGGGCCACGGGCGCACGGCCAGGCCACGCCGCAACTGAGCAACGCCCAGGCAAGAAGCATTGAGCTGGGGCCAAGCACCACGCTCCACCACAGTCAGAGACCAACACCGCCGAGAACACCCACCCGAACGCTGCAACCGCTGCGGCGCAACAGGTGTGCCACTCATCCAAGACCACGTCATCAACGTCGCAGCGGGGGGAACCGACTGCGTCGACAACATGCAATGGCTCTGCCATCCATGCCACGACCCCAAGAGCGAACAAGAACGCAAGGCAGGGCTCGAGCGTAAACAGCGATACCGCAACCAACGCAGACGACTACCAGTCAAGCCACACCCGGGGGACAGACCATGCTCACCACACTCGGCTTCATAGCACTCGCCATCGGCGTCATCCTCGTCCTCATCGGCTACACCATCGAACACCGCGCGATCAGACCAGGCTGGGCCTGCATCATCACAGCCCTCATCCTGATCCTCACCGCCGCCCTACTCGACGTCGCAGCAGGACCCAACTACCGCACCCCGGGGGTGGACTCCCCAGCGAGCCAAGCCCGCGCCGAACCGGCATAGCGTCTCGGGTTGGCTACGGGTTTTGAAGCCCGTGGGTGCTGGAAAACCGCTGGTCGCACTTGTGTTTCCGCAGGTCGCGTTGTAATCGGCTGCCCTGGCGGCAGTTTGGACCCAGGAGGTCATCGATATGGCAGTTGGTAAGCCGCGGGGGCCGGTGCCGAAGCGTTCGGAGGATCGTCGGCGGGCGAATAAGCCTGAGTCGCAGGGTTCTGCGGAGACGACGACTGCGGAGGCGGGTGATCGGCCGGAGTCGTTGGGGTTTGAGGCGCATCCGATTGTGCAGCGGTTGTGGGATGTGCTCGGGGAGAGCGCGGAGGCGAAGTTTTACTCGGCGGCGGATTGGGAGCGGGTTCGGCTTGAGCTGTTCTACGCGAGTTACACGTTGAATTCGGACAAGATCAGTTCGATGGCGTGGGCTGCGGTGCAGTCGGGGTTGTCGGAGTTGCTGATTTCGCCGGCGGATAAGCGGCGGGCGGGGATTGAGTTGAAGCCGAAGCAGTCGGACCCGGACGAAGAGGCCGCGGTTGTCCAGCTCGCCGCCTACCAGAACGCTCTCGGCTCCGCTTAGCCGCCTCGACACCCTGCCGGCCGGGCAGCCGGCTCTCACGTTGGGGTGGGAGGCGGCGAAGTGGTCGGCGAAGTATCTGCGGCAGCCGAATGGGCCGCGGGCGGGTGAGCGGTTCGTCTTCACGACCCGGCAGTTGCGGTTTCTGCTGCACTGGTACGCCGTTCATGAGGACGGGTCGTGGGTGTATCACGGTGGGGCCCGGCGGCTGGCGAAGGGGTCGGGGAAGTCGCCGTTCGCGGCGGCGTTGGCGCTGATCGAATTTTTGGCGCCGGTGCGGCTCAAGGATTTCGACCCGACATTGCCGGGTGGGTGTGTGGGGCGGCCGGTGTCGATGCCGTTGGTGCAGATCGCCGCGGTGTCGGAGGATCAGACCGAGAACACGATGCGGATGGTGCGGGCGTTCGCGAAGAAAACCTCGCGGCTGGTCGCTGACTACAACCTTGACCCCGGTTTGACGCGGTACAACTGCGAGGACGGCAAACTCCACGTGCTGACGTCGTCGTCGGCGACCGCGGAGGGCGGGGAGGCCACGTTCATCGTCGGCGATGAGACCGAATGGTGGCTGGGCTCGGCGGGCGCTGAGTTCATGAACACCCTCGCCGACAACCTCGCGAAGTCCGGTAACCGGATGTGCGAGACGAACAATGCGTGGAAGCCCGGTGTCGGGTCGCAGGCCGAAGCCACGTGGGACACGTGGGTGAAGCAAGAAGAAGACCTGATCGAGCACGGGTCGACAAAGTCGGGGTCGCTGCTGCTGTACGACGCGGTGATCGCCCCACCCGAGACGGACATGGCCGACGCCGAATCGTTGGAGAAGGCGTTGCGGTTCGTGTACTCGGACTGTGAGTGGAAGACGGATCAGGAGATCCGAGCGATCATGACGCGGATTTGGCACCGCTCGAGCCGGCCGGACGACAGCAAGCGGAAGTATCTGAACTGGCCCACCGCGGCCGATGATGCGTGGTGTGATCCGCAGGACTGGGCGAAACTCGCCGCCGACGGCCAAGACGGCCGCGAGCTGCGGGAGCTGGTCGACGGGGAACGGGTCGTGTTGTTCTTCGACGGCTCCAAGAACAAAGACGCGACCGCGTGTGTGGGCTGCTGCCTCTCGGACGGGCATGTGTTCACGGTGGGGGTGTGGGAGCCGAAAGACGATGTGCCCGTTGATGCTGAGCAGATCGACAATCGGCTGATCTCCTACTTCGAACGGTTCGAAGTGGTGGGGTTCTTCTCCGACGTCCGGGAGTGGGAAGGCTTCGCGAAGGTCACCTGGCCGGAGCGGTGGAAAGACCAGCTCGATGTGTGGGCGGTTCCGGGTGGGAAGATGCCCGAACCGATCGCCTGGGACATGCGGTCGCACAGCAAGGATTTCGCGCTCGCCGCCGAACTGGTTGAGGCTGAAATCCTCGAGGGGGCGTTCACCCACGACGGAAACCCTGTTGTGGCACGGCATGTGGGGAACGCCAGACGGTACGAAACCCGGTGGAACGGCGCCATCTCCGTGAAGAAGGAAACGCCGAACAGCCCGGACAAGATCGACGCCTGCGTGTCCGTGATAGGTGCCCGCATGGTGTACCGGCTGGCGCTGGCCGGCAGCGAACCCGAAGAGCCCAGTGAGGCGTATTTCGTGAAAAGGTGGTGAGTAGTGGACCCTACCAAGGTCATTGATTCGGTCCGCTACATACTGCAAGGCCCGCGATGCTTCGAAGCGGAACGCCTGCATCGCATTCACGAGGCGTTGAAGCCGTGGACAACGCACTCCGCGGCCCACCAGTTGGCGCGCGCCGGACACACCAAGGAACCGTCGGTGGGGATGAAGTGGCGTTCCCAAACCAACTTCCTTCCCCTGGTGCTGGATGTGTTCTCCCAGTCGATGAAGGTCGATAACTACCTGGCATCTGACACCAAAGAGACCGCGTCGCCGTGGGAGTGGTGGCAGCGTAACAAGTTCGACGCCCGCCAAACCGGAGTCATTCGGGCTGTCCTCGAGTACGGCGTGGCCTACACCACGGTGCTGCCGTCGCTTAACCCCACCGGGGGCGGTAAGGGCGCATTCCTGCGGGGCTTGTCGCCGCGGCAGATGACCTGCCTGTACGGCGAGCCCGTTGAATGGGTGCCCGGGCAGACACCCGTCGATGACGACTGGCCCATCCTGGCTTTGGAGATCAAAGACAAAGCCATCCGGCTCTACGACGAAGAGAACGTGTACTTCATTGGCGTGCAAACCGTCCCGGAGTCGGCGCTCGGCTGGAAAGACCCCTCCTACCTGGTGGTCGACAACTTCAAGTTCATCGAGGGTCGACCCCACAATGTCGGTGTGTGCCCCGTCGTGCGGCACCGCGACCGTTGGCTGCTCGACGGTGAAGAGCAGTACGGGATCATCGAGCCGCTGATCAACATTCAGTCCCGCATCGATGAAACCACCTACGAAATGTCGGTGTCGCAATACTTCACCGCGTTCACACAACGCTGGGTGGCGGGCTGGCGGCCGCAGAACGACGACGAAGCGTTGGCGATGGCCGCCGGCGACGTCTGGTACTTCTCCAAATCCGATGTCAAGGTCGGACAGTTCGCCGTGGGCGACATCAAAGGCTACTTGGACTCCAAGCAGTCCGCAATCCGCGATCTTGCTGCGATCGGTCAGATCCCCGCCCAGAACTTGGGTGTCGATGCCTTGGTGAACATCTCCGAAGCAACGCTGGCGGGCCTGGAAACCGGTAAGGAGCGCAAATCGGCGGAGATCCAAACCTGTTTGGGTGAGTCGTTCGAGCAGATGCTGCGCACCTGCGCCCATATCACCGGGGATGAGAAGAACGCCCAGGACTTCCAGTCCGAGGTGAAGTGGCAGGACACCACCGCCCGCTCGATGGGGGAGCAGGTCGACGCGCTGATCAAGATGCGTCAAGGCCTAGATGTGCCCGAAGAGATGACGTGGGAAGAGATTCCGGGTTGGACGCATCAGAAGGTGGAGCGCGCCAAGCAGCTTCGCGACGAAGAACGCGCCCAGATGGAAGAGGAGTTCCCGCAAACCGCGCAGCCGCCGGTGCTCAACGGTGCGCCGCGGCCTAGCCAGTGACCCAACCCCAACAACAGCAGCAAAACCCACCGCCGCTGCTGCTCGCCCCGCTGATCTACACCGGGCTGCAGCTGCGGCAAGCCCAAGACGCCGCCCTAGCACCGGTGTTGAAGCGGGTCCGGCAACTGTTCCACCTTCAAGGCGTCCCCGTCACCCCCGATCAGCGGGCGGTGATGGCCGGCTACCTGTACCGGCCGCTGCAGACCGCCCGCACCCGCACCTACACCGCCGCCACACGCTATCTGCACGGCCAAGGCGTGATCGATGTGCCCCCGTTGCGGGAATACCGCGTCGAAGCCGTGGAGAAGATGCTCGAGAACACCGTCGACCGGGTGTCGGTGGCCGGCGACCCGGTGGACGAGTCGAACCGAACCGCACCGCATGTTGTTGAGCAGACCCGAAAGTCCGTTGCCCGGGCAGCATCTCGGCACGCTCAGCAGCCTGCCCGTGAAACCGTCCAGGAGACCGCCGACGAATCCGGTCAGGAGGTCGGATGGGCCCGGGTCCTGACGGGGGCGTACTCGTGCCACTTCTGCGCGATGCTCGCCTCAAGGGGCCCGGTGTACCGGTCGGACAAGACCGCCCTGTACCGCGGCGGCGCCTCGGCGGGCACGTATCACGACGGCTGCGACTGCATCGCCGTCCTCGTCCGTAAAGGGATGCCGTGGGAGGGCCAAGACTCCTACGAGGCTTTGAACAAACTGTGGTCTGACACCGGCGGTCGAACGTCAGGTAAGCGGGCCCGCAACGCTTTCCGCCGCGATTGGGACAAATTGGTTCGCAGCGGCGGATCCGGAGATTACATCTCCGACAGTATGAAGCCCCCCGGCGGGGCCCAGTAACCCCAGGAGGGTCAATGTCCGAACAGGACGCAGCACCAACACCAGAAGCGGATCCGCAGCCAGCAGCTGAGGCTGCGGAACAACCCGCACCGCCCGCAGAAGAGGCGAAGCCGGCGTCGCGGTCCCAGGAGGACTACGAAGCCGAAATCGCCAAGCTGCGCCGCGAAGCGGCGGGGTACCGCACCAAACTGCGTGAGGCCGAACCGATTGTGAAGGCCCACCAGGAACGCGAGGAAGCCAACAAAACCGAGCTGCAGAAAGCCCAGGAGGCTCTCGCAGAGCGGGAGCGGGAGTTCGCCGACCTTCAACTCGGCTACACCCGTTTGGAATTGGCCGCGATCCACAACATCCCACCGGATGACATACACCTGATCGGCTCAGGCAGCCGAGAAGAGATGGAAGCCAACGCCGCCCGCCTTGGGTCGTTGTTCGCTTCCTCACCGAAAGCCCCGCCGTCGGACCGTCCGGTGGAGGGGTTGCGGCCAGGCGCCGCGCCTGAGCCTCCGAAACCGGAGGACGACAGCTACCCGGAGAGCTGGAAACCAGCTTTCCTCAAAAGTTAAGGAGCCATCATGGCCAATGAGTGCATTCCGCACTATCGGCCGGGCGCGGACATCACCGCGGTGACCACCGCCGCTGTGACCGGCAAGACGTTCGTCGACTTGTCCGCAGCACTGACCACGGGCCTGCCGTCCGTGGCCACCGCCACCGCCGCCGGCTTGTCCGTCGGTGTCGCCGCGAAGGACGCCGCGTCCGGCGCCCGAGTGGCTGTGATCCGAGGCCGGGGAACCATCCTCCCCGTGACCGCAGGCGGCACCATCGCCTACGGCGCCGAGGTCGAAATCGGTTCGGGCGGCAAGGCCGTCACCCTCGCATCCGGCAAGGCCCGCGGCCGCGCCTGGTCGGCGGGAACCGCGAACAACGACGTCATCATCGAGCTGTACTGAGAGGGGTTGACTGATGGCTACATTCGAATACCCGTTGGCCGCGCCGACCCTCTCGGGGACGGTAATCAGCATCGACCTGATGCTGCAGGAACCCACCCGGGTTACGCGGTATCTGTCCGACCTGATGCTGAAGGGCTACTTCGCCAACCGCATCTTCACCAACGCGGGCGGCGTGTCCGGTGGTGCTGTGTTGTACGACCAGCTGACCACCAACGACCTGTTCCCCACGCGGGACGTGCAGAACGTCGAGCCTGGGGCCGAGTTCCCGGTCGTCACGTTCGACCGGCTGCAGCCGCTGCTGGCGCAGGTCGAGAAGTTCGGTGGGAAGTTCTTCGTCACCGACGAGGCCCGCGACCGCAACAACCCGCAGATGCTGCAGCAGGGTTCGCAGAAACTGGCCAACGCCATGTTCCGCGGCATCCACCAGCGCGCCCTGGCCGTCCTGGACGCCCAGATCACCGCGCTCAGCACCAACGCGCAGACCCTGGTGGGTCACAACTGGAACGCGGTCGTCACCGCCGGTACGTCGGCGACGTCGGCATCCGGTTACCCGGCAGCGGACTTCGCGGCGGTGCAGCTGCTGGCCGACCAGAAGGAGCTGGGGGTCCAGTTCGATCTGTGGATCGTGAACCCCGCGCAGCTGGCGGCGATCAAGGTGCTGTACGGGTCCACGTGGGACGACGTCCTGCGCTCGTGGGGCATCTCGATGATCGCGTCCAACCTGGTCACTGCGGGCACCGCCTACGTGGTGGCCGAGGGTCAGGTCGGTGAGCAGCGGTTGGAGAAGCCGCTGGGCACCGAGACGTGGCGCGAGCAGGCCACGGAACGCACCTGGGTGCAGTCCTCGGTTCGTCCGGTGTTCTACGTGACCAACCCCTACTCGGTGGCCAAGGTCACCGGCCTCGCCGGCTAGGAGGATTCATGCCCGAGCGCACCATCAAAACCTCGGCGGCCTTCTACAAGAACGAGGACGGCGTGTCCGTCCTCGGGCAGCAAGGTGAGAAGGTCAACGTCCACGCCGACGACGTGGCGCGGTTCGACAAGTTCAACGTCCTGCCGGAACGGTTCATCGATGAACCGGCCGGCATGGACGATGACCTCGTCTACGGCCGCACCGAGGCGGAACTCCGCGAACAGGCGGAGGACGAGAAAGAGGATGAGAAGCCGCGCACCCGCTCTTCGTCAAGGAAGAGTTGAGTGACGGCTTACGCCACCCTCGCCGACCTGGAAGCCCGCTACACCGGCCAGATCGACCCCACGACAGCGGAAACGCTGCTCGATGATGCTTCGTTCTGGCTCGGTGTGTGGGTTCCAGGTCTCGACGCCGCCGTCACCACCAGCAGCGACGTAGCCACGGCTGCGAAGCTGCTGGTGGTGGCGATGGTGAAACGCGCCCTCGCGGCGCAAGCGGTGGATGTGCCTGGCGTGCAATCCATCACGAACTCTGGTGGCCCCTTCAACCAGTCGATCACCTACCGCAACCCCGAAGGCAACCTCTACCTCTACGCGAACGAGTTGGAATCCATCACGTCGCTACTTCGGTCGACCAGGGCTGCTGCGGTGTCGATGAGGTCACCGGGGCTGTAGATGGGGTTCCTGCCCACCCCCTACACCGTCTCCCATGAGGTGTACAGCGGGTCCACCGACTCCGAGGGCTACCCCACAGGGGACGCCTACGCCGACCCGGTGGACCGGGCCGTGTACGGGTGGTATCCGCTGTCCTCGCAACTGAACCCGGCGATGGATTACGACCGGCGTGTCATCACGTCGAAAGTCCTTCAAGTGCCGGACGTCGCCCCGTACTCGGTGCGCGACAAGGTCACTTTGCCGGGGGGAGACGAGTACTTCGTGTCTGAGGACGTGCGGGACTACAACACCGGCCCGTTCGGGTTCAAACCCGGCGGGGAAGTCGTGTTGGAGAAGGTGACCGGCTGATGGCGAAACGCAAGATCAGCGAACACTTTTCGATCGACTTCGGCTCTAACAACCCGGCGTGGCGGGAAATGCGTAACTCCCCTGAAGCCGACGAATACCTCAACCGTGTGGGAGAGGAAACCGTCCGCCGCTGCAACGCGGATCTGCGTGCCGCGCAAGCCAAGCGGGGCCAGCCGGAAGAGGACGGCTACGACTTCACCATCACCCATGGTTCGCGGTCCCGGTTGAACATCTTCCCGGACACCCCGCGGGCCATGGCGCACGAAGCGGTGAATCAAACCATCCTCAAGAACGTCAGCGTCGGCACGGCGAAGGCCGAAGCCCGGCCCCCTGACCGCGAAATCCCGCGCGAGCTGGCGCGGCGGTCCAACGAAGCGCAGGCGCACGCAGGAATCGACCAGCAAGGCAACCCCATTCACAACCTCGACCGGGGCCGGCGATGACCATCCCGATCCTCGGCACCCCCTCCACATACCGGTTGACCCGCAACTACTTCCTGTCTGAGTGCCCTGCCCGGGGGTGGCCGACGAACTTCGATCAGCAGGTGCCGTCCCCGCTTCCGTCCGGCCGCCGATTCTGGACGTGCGAACTGCTCGACACCGTCAAGCCGGAACGGTTCACCAGCTCGCAGCTGCTGCAGCTGCGCTACTACGACCCCAACGGGGCGCGGGCCGAGCAGGTCGCGTTCGATGCGCTCGAGCTGTGGCTGGTGATGCCGTCCTTCGGTCTGGTGCAGGACGTGGAGCGCGCCGGCGGCCCGACCCGCCAGAAGGACCCAGATGTGCCCGACCTTGAGCGGTACCTGATCACCGCCTGGGTCACCGTGATGAACACCAACCCAGTCATCACCCCATAAGAACCTCCGCGGCCTTCACTCGACGGCTGTGTCAAGGAAACGAACCCCCGCCCGGCGGGGGTTTTTTGATGGAAGGAAAAGCCCGTGGCTGCACCAACATTCACTGGGAACGTCAACAACGTCGTTCTGCCCTCCCCGAAGGATCTGCCCTCTGTGGGCGGCATCTACGTCGGACCCCTGACGGCGGCCGTGCCGGACGCGTCGTTCACCATCGCCGCCACCATGAAGCACCTCGGTTTCATCGGCGCCGACGGCTTCGACGACAAGGAAGACCGCTCGGTGAAGGCCATTTACGACTGGGGTGGTGACACGATCGCAAAGCCGCAGGAGAACTTCGGCAAGACGGCGACGTTCACTCTGCTCGAGTTCCTGAACGCGGATGTCGCGAAGTTCGCCTACGGGCAGGCTAACGTCACCGCGACCGCGGCCACCTCAACGCACGGCAACCAGCTGTCCATCGGTGTCACCTCCGACACGCTGGACATGCAGACCCTCCTGGTGGACACCTTCTCGCCGGGCGGCAAGCGGGTCATGCAGTTCTACCCGCTGGGCCGGATCGAGTCGAAGGACACCATGAAGTGGGCCCGCACCGACGTGCTGGCGCACCGGGTGACGGTGTCGTTCCTTCCCGACACCACGGGCCGGTACTGCTACATCCGTACCGACGACGGTCTGCTGTCGGCATGACCGAAACCAAGCCGCGGAAGGCGCCGTCGAAGCTGGCGGCGCCCAAAGCCAAACCGAAACCCGGCGACCCCGATTTCCCGTGGCAAGACGAGTATCCGGGCGAAGAGCTGTTCGTGTTCACCGCCAGCGACGGCACCACGGTCGGTCTGACGAAGCTGGGGCCGAATCGGCGGCCGAAGCCCGGGAAACTCGCCCTGCTCGACGAGCAGAACGACGGCATCAAAGTGCTGTGGTACTTCCTCAAGCTCGCATCGTCCGACACCTCACGCGAGGTGCAGGCCGAGCTCGATGAGGAAGACTACGCCGCGATGTGCCGGCAGTGGGCTGAGTTCGCGGGTATCGAGCTGGGGGAATAGTCGCCCTCATCGGGATCCTCCGAGAGCATCGGGGGCCCGTTGGGGGCGACCTCGCCCGCGCGCACTGGACGTGGGACGACGTCGGCGCCGGTCTGCCCTTCAACCAGTTCACACAGATGGTGGTGTACGCGGCGCCGGGGTCGGCGGTGTACTACGCCACCCACAAGGGGTGGACACGGGACACCTACGCGCTCACCACTCTCATCGAGATCGGTGAACTGCTGTTGTGGTCGAAAACCGAGGACGGCTTGAACAACCGTAACCGTCCCGAACCACGTTGGCGGCCAGGCGATCCCGTACCTGAGCAGAAGCAAGTTGGGACGATCCGCGATTACATGCGGCTAGTGGGAATGGAGGGCGCCGACGATGACTAACACCCTCCGAGGGGACTCTCTTGCCTAGTATCGCTGACCTGTACGTCCAGGTGATGCCCGAGACTTCGCGTATAGCGGATGGCATCGTCCGGGCGTTCCGTGAGGTTGACCCGAAAGCGGCTGAGGCTGGCCGCCGTTGGGGTCAGGAGATTCAGCGGGGCTTGGGTGATGCCCGGGTTGAGTTGAAGGCCGATACGGCGAAGGCGAAGGCCGAGCTTGATGAGGCGTCGAGAAAGCGGGATGCCAAGATTCAGGCCGACGCGGATACCGCGAAGGCTGAGGCGCAGATCGATGCGGTAGCCCGGGACCGCAAAGCCACCATTGAGGTCGACGCGGACACTCTGATGGCGTCTGTGGAACGCGGCATTTCTCAGGTCGGGCCGGCGATGGCCGGGGTTGGAACGCAACTGGCGACATCGCTGGAAGGCGGCGGAGTTCAGGCGTCTTCGTCGGTCGAGAGTTCGTTGTCGTCCGCGATGGGCCCGGTGGGCACGGTGATGGCGACATCGCTGATCGCTGGCGGTGTCACAGCCGCGGCGGGGATCGCGGCCGCGCTGTCCGGGGTTATCGGGCTTATCCCGGCCGGCCTGGGCGGCGGCATCGGCGTCATCGGAACACTCGTCACAGGTCTTGACGGGGTGAAGGACGCGTGGGATGCGGCCGGGAAGGCCGCGGAGTCGTCCGGCAAGGACCAGGAAGAGAAGGCGAAATCTGTTGCGGCGGCGCAGCGGTCGCTGCGCAACGCTGTGTTGGATGAGGCGAATGCGCAGAAGGACGTGGCGAACGCCCGCCGCGACGCCCGCCAGCAGCTCGAGGATCTGAATGTCCAGCTGCGGGGCGGGGTCATCGATGAGAAGCAGGCCATCCTCGACGCCGCGGCCGCGCGGCGTGATCTTGCGACTGGGCGGTTCCGGGATTCGATCGAGTATCAGCAGGCTCAGTTGCGGGTGCAGCAGGCCGACCAGCGGGTCCTCGAGGCGCATGAACGCAACGTGGAGTTGCAGCAGAAGGCCAATGACGCCAACTCGAAAGGCGTTGATCAGTCCGATCAGGTTGTGGCCGCGAACCAGCGGTTGGCGAAGGCGCATGAGGATGTCACTGTCGCGCAGCAGAATCTGACTGAGGCGCAGAACAAGCACTCGTCGACCGCGGATGCGTTCGCGTTGGCGATGGGGAAGCTGTCGCCGAACGCGCAGGCGTTCATCAACACGCTGCAGGGGTTGAAGCCGGCGTGGGAGGCGTTGAAGTTCTCCGTTCAGGATTCGCTGTTCGCCGGGATCGGCCCCGAACTGCAAAGGCTGGCGAGCCAGTACCTTCCCGTGTTGAAGGACGCCATGTCCGGCCTAGCCGGGACGATGAACACGGCGTTTAAGGACATCGGGGCGTGGCTGTCGAAGCCCGAGACGATGGCGCAGATCAAGGAGATCGTCGCCAACATCGGCTCATCGTTCCAGAACTGGGCCCAGTCGATCGTCCCCTTCTCCGAGGCGTTTTTGACCATCACGAAGGTCGGGTCGGGTTTCCTACCGCAGCTGGGAACTGTCATCACCGAGGGCGCCAACGCGTTCAACAACTTCATCCAGCAGGCCGCCAAATCTGGGGAACTGCAGAACTGGATGCAAACGGGTATCCAGGCCATGGGTGAGTTGATCAAGCTGTTCCCGATCCTCGGCAAGATGTTCCTCGACCTCGCGCCGATCGGTGTGCCAGTGCTGCAGACCCTCGGCATGTTGCTGCGGGACTTGGAGCCTCTGTTCCGGATGATCGGTGTCGCTGGCGCCGCATACCAGACCGGGGTGAACCAGTTCTGGGGCGCGATGGGCCGCCTCGGCGACAAGTTCGTGGAGATTGTGAAGGTCGTGTGGCCGCCGCTGCGGACGATGCTGCAGGGCCTCGAGCAGACCTTCTCCCGAGTGTTCGACACCATTGCGAAGGTTGTCGAAAAGGCTTGGAAGATCATCAAACCCATCTTCGATGGGATCAACATCGGCGGCGTCAACGTCAGCAAAGCGTTGAAGGCGTTGAGTCACATTCCCGGCCTGGGTGGTCTGAACCCTGGCGACTCCACTCCGTCTGCGCCGGCCACCTCACCGAACGTGGATGTTCCGTTCGGGTCGGACGGTGCGGCGCTGCCGAAACTGTCGGACCTCCGCGGCGGCGGAACCCCCACCACACCGGGATCCACGCTGCCAAAGCTGTCCGATCTGCGGGCCGGGGCCACGGCGGCGCCAGCGGCTGGTGACTCGCCGCTGGTCGCTGCGCTCAAGGCGAAAGGGTTCAGCCCGCAACTGATTCGGCTGATCCTAGGGTTCAGCAAAGTTGAAGGTAACAACCCGGCCGGCACCCCGACCCTGGGCTTCACGGACGCTCAATTGGGCGGCAAGACTGATTTGCAGTCGCACGTCGATGCATTGGCTCAACAGTTCAAGAACCGGGCAGCTGTCGCGGGGCCCTTCCCCGAGGGCGGTACCGATCAACAGCAAGCTGCGTGGATCGCGAAAGTTGTCGGGCAGTCCGGGCTAGCCTCCGACTGGCAAGGCAATTCCCAGCCGAGGGACTACACCCAGCGAGTTGTGAGTGCGATGGGCACCACTGGGATGCCCCAGGGATTCACACCGTGGTACGGCTCGGGGACATCCTCCATGCCCACCGCCGGCGCTGGCACTTCATCGTATGGCGGGGATGCAACGCTGTTGGCTCACGTCCCGGCCGGCCAGTACTTGCAGACGCAGGCCGCCGACCTACTCAAGGGCATCGGTGACTGCTCGAGCGCGGTCGAAGACCTCATCAACATGATGGACGGCGTATCGACCGCGGGCCGACAGATGTCCACTTCGAACGCCACCCAATGGCTGACCGCCCATGGTTTCGTTCCCACGGACAAGCCCGTCCCGGGCGCGTTCCAGGTTGGATTCAACGACCACCACATGCAGGCAACCCTGCCCGGGGGAACGAATTTCAACTGGGGCAGCGACGCGGCAGCCGCCAACCGTGGGATCGGCGGCACCGGCGCGTGGGATCCGGCGTTCACTCAGCACTTCTACCGCCCCGCCAGCGGCATGCCGAACATCGACGGCACCGTGTACCCGTCGGCGATGATGCCGACCATCGCCTCCCCGGGCGGGATTTCACCGGACGGCACTTACCCGCTGGGCACCCAGAACTCCCCGTTCTATGTGAAGTCGGCGCAGTCATCGGGTGCAGAACAGTTGGGTCAGGACTTCGTGTCCGGCATCGCGGAGGTGTTCGGGTTCGACGGCTCCCTGTTCAAAAACCCCCTCGACTCTGGGTTATTCAAGGGCTTCAAGGGGTTGATGTCGTTCCTCACCGGCGGCGGCAAAGGCGGCGGCCGCGGCCAGGGGATGCCGGCCTCGTATTACCAGGCGGCCGGCGGGGACGGCGCGGCGATGCCGGCGCTCGGCGGCGGTGGTGACCTGTTCGCCGGGTTGGGCGGGATGCTGACCGGGGTTATGCCGCAGCCGTTCGGGCAGATCGGCAAGGGTGGCCCGGCGCAGGCCCCGGATGAGTTCCAGCCGATGCTTCCCGGCAGCGGGGGCAACGCGACGCTGCCCAGCAATTTCACCCCCAGTGGCAATAAGACGGGCGGCCCGCAGATCGACAACAGCATCAACATCGGCACCGTCAACGGCAACCCGGCGAGCATTCACCAAACCATGGTCGACGTCAACGTTCCCCGCGCCCGCCAAGGCGTGAATAGCATCCCGGGGATGAACTTCTGATGGCCGTCAAGCTGATCAAGCAGCAGGAGCAGCACCTGCTCACCGATTGGGATTCCGCGCGCCGGTATCTGCGGATGCCGACCGAAACAACCCGCAACATCTACATCGGCCCGAACAACCTGCGCTGGGACCTCTCCGGACGCAACAAAGGCCGCCAAGGCGCCCGCCTGTCGACGCATCTGCAGGGTGACTACCACCTGCCGATCGACCAACTCTTCACCGAGGGCGCGTATCAGATCGGCGCGACATATGAGCGCACCAACATCCAGAAACGGATCATCAACTTCGGTGTCGTGTTGGGCTTTAATTGCTCGGAGTTGCAGTACCGGGCGATCGAGTCGAACTGGTGGGACTCCTGGCCGGCCGACACCCCCGGCTGGTGGGGACGGTTCACCCCGTTCTCCGGGTGGCGGTGGGCGCAGGTCCAACTGGCGAAAACCGTTGACACCCCGATGCCTTTGGACCCGACCGCGTTCGGTAACAACGGCTTCCAGTGGGACATGCAGATAGTCGCGGCGCAGCCGTGGTGGGCCAAGCGGATGCTCACCGACTCCTTCACCGCGCACGCCGACAGCGTCGCCCTGAACGGCTACGACGAGCAGACCTTCCACATCGCCAACCGCGGAACCATGGAAGCCTGGCCGAAGTTCATGTACACCGGCCCGGGCAAGGCGTGGATCCAGGACGGCATGACCAACAACATGATCGAGCTCCCGCAACTATCGGGGGATGACGGGTATGTGACGGTCGACACCGACCCCTCGGAGCGGACCCTGAAGGGGTCGAACGACCCGACGGACAACCTGTTCTACCAATTCATCCGGCAGTCACGGGTTTTGGATTTCTTCCTGCACGATCTCGAGGCGTTGGGTGAGCCGGTGTGGCGGCGCGCCAACGGGATCCGCTTCCAATCACCCATCCCGCCCAGAACGGTGGCGAACCTGAAGGTTCGGCATTCGCAGCCGGGCGGCCAGGTGATCATCTTCATGCCGCAAAGGTACGCGCGGCCGTCGTGACGAACCCTCTCAACCTCATTCCGAATGCGGTTGGGAACCTCGTCAACGGTCCTTTGGAGTTCACCCGGCACATGTCGGACCAGATGGTCGACTACGTCATCGGCGCGCTGTCCAAGCCACTCCCGGCGCAGGACCCGCTGGCGGCGTACCGCTACAACGAGGCTCGGGCCCGCACCCTGCGTGACGGGTTCCGGCAACGCCCGTTGTTGCGGATGCAGGACAAAAACCTTGAGCAGATCACCGTTATCGGTGGGGAACGCTCCGTGCGGTTTGAGGAGATCGCCACCGACACAGGGGAAGCCGGGATCGTCATCCGCGGCGGCAGCGACCTGGGGGATTTCGTCCGCAACGCCGTGCGGCTTGAGGAAGACCTGCACCTGTCGATTGACATCAACCCGAAACGCCTGTCCTGGAAGACGCGGTGGGGCGGGAAGATCACCACGATCAACGTCAAACGCGACGCTGAGGGCATCCACACCGTCGAGCTGATCGCCTCAGCCCAGCGGGAGCATTTGAAGCACGTTTTGGTGGGAACGACACCGTTCTTCCCTCCGGAGGTTCAGCCGTTGAACCTGTGGATGCTGCCGGCGAACTGCCGGACCGCTTGCATGACAACGCTGTTCATCAACCTGATGCGGCAGTTCGTTCCCGGGTTGTCGACGATCACGAACATCGCGAACCCGTTCCAGTGGCTGAACCCGTTCGGCCCCGATGCGTTGTTGAACATCAACCCGCTGCAATGGCCTATCCAGGTGCAGTTCGTCGACCCCCTGCTGGACCAATCCAGGACGACGGTGTTCACCGGGGCGTGGAACGACTTCCACACCGCCTCACTGGATTCGATGCGCGACGCCGGGGTGTGCGCGCGCGCCTACACCGTGTTCCCCGACGACGTCGACCACCCGCAACCGGAACTGGCGGCGCTGATGCCGCAAACCCGGCTGAAGGACATTCCGATCATCGGATCGCTGGTGCCAGCAGTAGAAGCGTTCCTCAAGAACGGCAACCTGATCGACCTTCCCGACGACGCCACCGTGGCCGATCTCGCCCGCCCCCAACGCCCGTGCGTGATGGTGGCGTTCGAAGACCACTCCGGCTACGCCGGCCCGACCGGTACCGCAGCGGATGGTGTGATCAACCTGTTCGCCTCCACCCTCGACGACCTAATCACGACCACGGTGTTCCCCGTCGACACCGACGACGACGGCGAGGTGGATCCCGTCTTCCGGAAACTCTTCGGTGTCGCACCACCTGATCCGTGGGCTGTGTACCGAGATGGGCAGCACTCCGGGATCATCGAGTCGAACTACACCCAGCACAAGGGACCCGTCAAAACCATCATGACCGGGGGCAAGAGCCCCAAGCTTGTTAACGACATCCAGACCTTCCTAATCAAGTGGGGCCTCTCGCAGCTCCAGACTGTGATCGTCGCCGGGTTCGGCGGCAGTCAAGGTGGGCCGCCGATCGGCGCCGGTTTGGACGAGCTCTACCAAGGGCAGTTGGACAACAAACTCCTTGCCTGGCAACGCTACACAGACCCGCTGCGCGCCCTGTACACCGGTGACCTGGGGTATCTCGAGACTTTCGAGCGCGGCAACGCCGCCTACACGATCAGCGCCATACTCACCCTGCGGCAAGGCAATTTCAAGACCAGGGCGTTCCGGTCATTCAAGACATCGATCCGCCAAAGCGCCCCATACATCCTGTATTACGACATCCTGCTCGATGACCGGGTCGGGTTTGAGCAGGACGGCATCACCTACGTCGACCAGGTACACGCCATCAAGTACGAGTACGACCGCAACAAGCCGATCACCTTCACCTGCTCCGTCGGGGATGACGCCAAAGACCAAGACCCTTTCTCCCAAGGCATCAAGGCCCTGCAGGGGCTGGGCGCGTTGATCGGCGCGGTCGTCGGAATGGACACGGTGTTCGGATGACCGATATTTGCGACGCGATCGACGAAGCCGAAGACCTCGACGCGGCAACAGAACTCGAACAGGCCCGCGCACTCGTCAATGACATCGACATCGCGGGTGAGCAGCTGCAGCAGGACTTCAAATACCCGGTCGATGCGCACGGGCGGGTGATGTTCGTCAACCAGCTCCACCCGGATCTGATGCCCTGCCTGGTGTATCACCTCATCCGCTGCGGGTGGCGTAAAGACAACTCCAAACGGATGGTCAAGCAACGCAAGGTCGTTGGGACGCCGTTCGCTGACCTGGTGGCCTATGTGCCGCTCACCGACCCTGACGAACCCATCGTGGCGCCGCAACCGGAGAAGCCCAAGACCTGGTCGGTGCGGCCGCAAATCAACGAGATCAACGAGAAGAGGCCGGACTGATGCCTTTGCCGATCGGATCCAAAGTCTTGCTGGGACAGTTCGACGCCACCATCTCGGCGTTCGGTGTGATCTCCGACCTCGACACCCCAGACCAGGTTGAGTACACCATCGAAGGGTTCGGCCCCAACGCCCTGCTGTCGACCGCAGCCATCCAAGGTGACCCCGGCCCTCCGGGGAACAACGCCCCATTGGGTAACCGGCAGTTCCCCACATTGGACAGCACCGATGACCTGCCTCAGAACCTGACCGACGATCCGGTTGATATCGGGAAGTTCTGGATCATCCGGGTCTACGACGAAGACGGCAATGAGGTCGGCTCGAACTGGGCCATGTGGAACGGCACCGACTACGAAATCTACAAGGAGGGCATGCCCGGTCAAGTCGGGCCAGTCCCCAAAGTAACCCCCGTCTTCCGGCTCGTCACTGCTGATGAAGCTGCGACGTGGAACACCGTCGATCAGGGCAACGGATACCGGATCACCAAGACCGGCAGCGACGCCTCACCGACATGGACTATTGAGGTCAACCGCGAAATCATCCGCGGCCCTGCCGGTGTCGGCTCCGATTGGAACCTTTACACCGGTGGTGGGGAAGCTGTCGGTGACCTGCCGCAGTGGAACGGGTCGAAGTATGTGCCGACGCCGCTCGAGCATGTGGTGCCGCAGATGTTCACCTTCCCCGAAGGGAACTTCCAGGACGTTCCGCTGGCCTTCGGGACCCGGGTCACCATCGGCACCGCGCTGCTGCCGCCCATCGACCACGACGTGGTGCCGTGGGTGACAGGGCACTTCCGGCTGACCGGTGTGGAGCTCGACACCACCCCGCTGACGATCGGGATTGAGGTGCGGCTGGGCAGCGCCAGCGGAACCTTGGTGGCCCGCGGCTACGGCAACGTCACCGGCTACGTCACGGTCATCCCACACGCATCGGCGGCGTCCAGCCCGAACGACGCCATCACCCCCACCAACGGTCGGGCGGTCATCCCCGCCAACACCACCGGTGAACCAGCCCGCTTGTACGTCAACGCGTTCAACGACGGCGTGGCCGGCATCTACAGCTTCTCCGCCGCCGGCGCTCAGCTGGCAGTGCAGGCGATCCCCGTCTAATGCCACGCGCGGGCGACCCATCACTGGCTGGTGGACTACCGCTCCCACTGTCGCATAACCCGCTGCAGCGCATCAGCTACCAACCCCCAAAGCTCGATGTCAGCGCCGAGGACTTCATCAACGCCGCAATCCAGTGGCTGGAAGACGTGTTCTTCCCGGCAATCAAACAGCTCACCGGTATCGACCTGGAACCGTTCCTCACAGAGCTCCGCGCCCTGACGGGCGGTATCAGCGGCACCGCCAACGACGTCAAGAACTGGCTGCTCGGTTTGCTGACCAACACGTCGCCGCTGAACCCCGCCCAGTTGGCTCAAAACCTCTGGCCGCTAGGCATATTCCCCGACGCTGAATCCATCGCCGGTTCTGACATCTGGGTGTTCGACCCTGATGTCACGCGAACCGAGGGCTCATCTGGGTCCCTGCGCGTCACCGCGGACGGCAGCTTCAAGGCCATCCATGGTGTGCCGACGACTGTGGTGGCGGGCCAGCAGGTCGACACGTCGGTGTTTGTGCGCTGGGCCGGCTACATCGGCACCACGGCACCGATTCAGCTGCAGATCAAGCAGTACAAGAGGCTAGGCGATTCCGTCACCTTCGTTGGCACGGTCACGGTTACCACCCTAGGTCCGACGACGGCCGCGGGCGGATGGGCGGAACTGACGGGAACATACACCGCCCCCACGGACGGGTCGGTCAATGAGATCCGCGGCCGGCTGGTGGTGACTGAAGCCGCAACGGCCGGAACATTCAACTTCGACGACGCCGCAGCGAAGAACAAACTCCTTCCCGAATGGGTGTCCGGGCTACCCGAGGGGTTCCAAAACCTCATCGCCCAGTTCCAGGCCATTGTCGACACCATCCACAACACCCTCACCGGCGCAACGGATTTAGGTCACAGCCTGCCCGAGCTGATCGATGCGTTAAAGGCCATACCGAACGACTTCGTTAGGGGGCTGCTGGGGCCGGGCACCCTCGGCGGGTCATTCCTGGGCCTGGTCGACGCCGTCGTGTCCGGTGCGGTCGGCCAAACCGGAACGGGAGCTGGCCTGCCGGACGTCGAGACCTTCATCGGCCTGATCAGCTCCTGGGCCACCCAAGGCCGATTCGCTTGGGAGCAAGCCGGTATCCGTAACAACCGGCCCGCCGACGCCGGCCTGCTGCCGTCGGAGCGGTCGAACTTCCCACTATCTAGCATCACGACACAGTTCGACATCGTGCCTGGTACGTCGGTGATCGCGTTCGACTACATCGAAGAGAGCATGGCGCTCGGCGTCATCAGTTGGATCGGCTGGGGTGTCACCGGCATCACCGAATTCTACGTGCAGGCCTACCGACTCGACCTCACAACCGGCAACCTCGCGGAGCTGATCCACCAGTCACCCAACATCGTCGGCGTTCTCGAGGGCACCGCCAGCCCAGGCGCTTTCATGTCCTACGAACTGGCCAGCCCGCCCGGCGTTGTGGCCGGTGATCTGATCGCTTACCGATTCATCACCGTAGGCGGTAACCACACCATCCGCGGCCGGGTATCCGGACTGCCGGTCAACAACATCGCGCCGATCGGTGCTCCCGCGGCCACCTTTGCGGTCACGGGCACCGCAGGTACCGCGCCGGCATCGATCGCCAAGTCAGCCCTCACCTGGTCGCAGAACGTGCCGTGGGTCGGCATCGCCGTAGACACGGGTAGCGGCTCGGACCACCGAGACCCGTTCCAGCAAGTCCTCACCGACCCTGCCACTCTCCCGGTGGCAGACTGGTGCGACTACGTGGATGCTGTCGTGGTTACCAAAGGCGGCGACGGGGCGCCGGGCTTCCTTGGGTTGTACGGGAATCCCGGCACGCCAGGCTCATTCACCACGGTCACGTGGGTCCGTGACACTCACTTCACCGGCCCCACGATCATCACTTGGGATGGCGAAAACCTCTCGATCCCAGGCTTCTCAATCGCCGGTGTTCCCGGCGTCAACGGATCAGGCACCCGACTCGCCGTCCTCGGTGCGCCTGTCGGCCCCGGCCCCGGGACCCTTGAGTACAACGGGCTCAAAGCCATCGGCGGCGGCGACCAAACAGCCGTCGGCGGGGCCGGCACAGCCCCCGGCGGGGCAGGCAACGGCGGCACCTGGTTCGGCCTCTACAGCGCAGGCGGCCCAGGCGGGCCCGCCAGGGCGTGGATCCAATTCCGCAAGGATGCACTCCCCGGCGAAACACCGGGCAGCGGCGAGGGCGACACCACCCCACCGAACATCGATGACCTCGACGTCGATATCGAATCCACAAGTAGCACTATCACTCTGACAATCGATGGGGCTGTCGATGCCTAGCGGCCTCAAAGGCTACAACGTCTACCTAGACGGGCAGAAGGTCAACGCCGCCGCAGTGCCGGACGACCAGCCCTTCCCCCTTCAAGGACTCGACTCAGGTACGGACTACTCGGGCCGCATCACCATCACCGCAGTCGACAACGCGGGAAACGAAACCGCACCGATGTCACTCGGCGCGCTTGGGAAATCGGCGGTCACGGACTCTCCCACTCCCTCAGACCTTCTCCCGTTGGAAACAACGAACGCGATCGACGCTCTCGCACTGGCTCAGATCAAACCGAACACCAAAGTCGACGGCGTCCTCGTCGGGGTCTACACCCCCGAAGGCAGCTACTACAAAGCCTACGGCGGTGACCGAACAACCAACTCCCCGTTGACCATCGACGACAAGATGCGCTACGGGTCCATCACCAAGATGTACACCTGCTATCTGGTGTGCAAGGCCATCGATGATGGCTACCTCACATTGGACGACAAACTCAGCACCTACGTCAGCGGACCCGCTTACTGGAACAAGATCACCATCAAGAACCTGATGATGATGACTTCCGGAATCAAGGACTATCTGCAGCAGGACACCACCGTCCAGCAGGCGTACTTCCTGAGCCCCACAACGGTTTTCGACCCGATGCCCTACATAAGGAGCTATCAGCCGCTCTACGAGCCCGGGACTTCCTCGTCGTACTCCAACAGCAACACCGTGCTGCTGGGGAAGATCCTCGAGTGGGTCGACGCGAACCACGGCACCGGCCGCGACATCCGGACCATCATTCAAGAAGACCTGCTCACTCCGCTGGGTCTCACCGAAACTGAATGGCCGACCGGCAATTACATGACCGTCCCCTATTCGCGGGGGTGGTCGGACAACCTGGCGCTGCCCCAAGTACAAGCCACGCTCGGCCCGTTCTTTGGCCTCCTGCAAACAATAGGGCTGCTTCAATCGGTGCTGTCCATAGCCGGGTACGGCAACATCCAAACCACACCCGAGGTGGAGTTCACTGCCTGTAGCACCACGTGGGGTGACGCGGCCGGCGCCTTGAACGGCACTATCGCGGACCTGGTCACGTTCGGCAAAGCGATCGCGAACGGCACGATGCTGAGCCCCGAAATGAAGCAACTCCGAGAAGAAACATTCACCACCTACCTCACCTACGTGCCCGCGCACCCGTGGGAGGGCGGCGGGTGGATGGGATTCGGACTCGGCGTAATCCAGTGGGGCTCTTGGCTCGGCTGGATAGGTAGCCTCGCCGGCTACCACTCCGTGATGTTCGCCAACCCCAATAACGGGGCTGTCATCGCCGCGATCATCAACCACATGACCAGCGGAGACCCCACCTCCCTGTTCTACGAGATCGCCTACCTTCTGTACCCGGAGACCACGGCCATTCAAGGACCGAAGATCCGCGCGTCGGGGATCCCGTCAACGGCACGGGTCGGAACACCAGAGATTTACCAATGGCACGCACCCGGAGACCAAGACGGCAACACCCATGTGCCACAAAAGGTCCCGTTCTACATCTAAGGAGAAACCCCCATGGCGAACGCGCTCTACACCAAGTACCGCGAGAAGGCCCTGCAAGGGCAAATCAACTGGCTCACCGACAACATCAAAGTCGACCTGGTGGATTCCGCGGACTACACGGTGAACACAGCGACACACGAGTTCCTGTCCGATGTCCCCTCCGCGGCGCGGGTCGCTACCTCGGCGAACCTGTCGGCCAAGACAGCTACCGGCGGTGTCGCCGACGCCGCGGACGTGACGTTCCCCGCTGTCACGGGGGATATCTCCGAAGCACTCGTTATATACAAAGACACCGGGACTGACACCACCTCGCCGCTGATCGCCTACATCGACACAGCCACCGGGCTCGCCGTGACCCCGAACGGCGGTGACATCACGGTGATTTGGCCGAATGACGCTGGCCGAATCTTCAGTCTGTAAAAGCTGATGAGCGGATGGTGGGCTGAGCTCTTCCTCACCCCTAGCGGTATCGCATCGACTGCTGTGGTCGGCGAGCCGACGGTGGCGACGGGGATCGTGGTTATCCAGGTCCCCAGCATCCCATCTGTCGCCGCCGTAGGCATCCCAACGGTTATCGGTCCGCCGCAGAACGTTTTACCGATCGGTGTTCCATCAACGATGGCTGTTGGAATCCCCACAGTCACACCAGGTGTAGTCAACATTTCTCCGACCGGTATCGCATCCGCTGCCGCGGTAGGTTCACCGACCCTGGTGCCGGGCCCGGTCACCATCTTCCCGACCGGGATCCCGTCTGCTGCGAGGGTTGGTTCGCCGATTGTCTCCAACGCCGGCCAGGTCCCCTACACCGTCCCATTCCAAATCTAGGAGCATCCAAGTGCCTGAAATTAACGGCAAGCAGTGGACCAAGGAAGAAGTCCACGCAGCTTTGAAAGATGGACGCGTCGAAGAGATTTGGCCGGGAGCCACATTCGTCGACCACGGTGACTACGGGGATTTGCAATTCGCTGACGGATCGTGCGCCGGCATCCGGTTCGATGCACCACCCGAGGCCAAACCGGCCGCCGCTAAGAAGAGGACACGTAAATGACTCTCGCCACGAACTGGGTCGACAACATCGGCATGTTCGTCAACGCCGCCTACCTGAACTCGCTCGGCTCAACGGTCAACGCCAACACTCAGGGCCGCCCCCAAGTCAGCAGCATCACATCGTCGGCGACCCCGGCGATCAACACCGACAACTGCACCCAGTTCGAAATCACCGCCCAAGCCGTGGCGATCACGTCGATGAGTAGCGGGCTGTCCGGCACCCCGGCGGATGGGCAGAAGCTGGTGCTGCGGATCAAGGACAACGGGACGCCGCAGACGATCACATGGGGGGCGAGTTGGCGTGCAGTGGGAACCACGCTGCCAGCCAACACGATCCCCACCGGAACCATCTATGTAGAGGCGCATTACAACAGCGCCGACAGTGTCTGGGATGTACTCACCGTGCGCAAGCAGGCCGTGCCGATTCAGGTGATCGGCTCCAACTCTGTGGGTGCCGCGAACTCGATCGCCTTGCCGACTCACCAGGTCGGCGACCTGATCATCATTTTCGCGTTCACCAACGGCACCACGACACCGCCCACCCCACCGGCGGCATCCGGGACGGTGCCGGCCTGGGTTCAGGTCGATGCCCAAGCAGGAAACTCCTGCGCGGCATCGGTTTATGAGTTTGTCGCGACGGCCACCAACCACACATCTGGAACATGGACGGCCCCCGCCACGGCCGCTATGGCCGCGGTGGTTCTGCGCTATGAGGACCGTCTCGCGGCCGCCCCCTATGGGGGTCACGGGCTGGCTGCCTCCGCCGCGACGACGACTTCCATCGCCACCCCGGCGATCACCCAAAACAAGGTGGATGGCACGTCGAAGTTGCTGTACATGTACGCGCACCGCAACATGTCCGGCTGGGACGCCGCCCCCACGGGTTCCACCCGTATCACCGCAGCGGCCAACATCGCCGGGGTTTGCATCAACAGCAAGAACGACAGCACCTCCGATGGAGCCATCGTCCAAACCATGACGGGCCTGTCATCCACGGGATGCATGGGTGCCTGCTTGGAAATCCTCGCCGCCTCCTAACCAGGAAAGGCCCGCAAATGCATCAGATCAACATTGTGCGTTACGACCGGACTGATCCTCGGCTCGGCCGGCATGTGCATCACGACTCACGATCATTGGATCACGCGTTCCTACCCCGCAGCGTGAAGCCGAAGCGACAGAACACGTTCTGGGACAGTGCGATAGCACCGCTGAACCAAGGCGATCTCGGATCCTGCACAGGTAACGCCACAGCGCAATGGCTGAACACCAATTACGCCAACAACGTTCGGAAGACGACCAACAAGGGCCGGGCGCTCACCGAGAAGAACGCGGTGGAAGTCTATTCTCTGGGCACCACACTGGACAATCAGCCCGGCCAGTACCCCCCCGACGACACAGGCTGTGACGGGCTGTCGGTGGCCAAAGCCGCAGTCAAACTGGGTTACCTCGACAAATACACCCACACGTTCAGCTTCACCGCACTGCAGGCTGCGCTAGAGACCACCCCGGCCATTGTCGGCACCGTGTGGACGAACACGATGTTCAAGCCACACAACGGGTTGGTGAAAGTCGGCCGGCTCACCGATTCCAACATCGCCGGCGGCCACGAATACCTCGCTTGCGGAATCGATTTCACCTCCGAGGTGATTATCTTCCGCAACTCCTGGGGCGACACCGACGCGTGGGATGGCTGCAAGCCGGGAGGCTACTTCGCTATCGGATTCGCCGACTACCAGAAACTGCTCGCGGAGCAGGGCGACGTCACCGTATTGCACGGGAAAGGCCAGTAAATGAAATTCATCGACAACATCGTCGACCGAGCCTTGGACCGCATTGAGCCGGTCATCACCAAGCAGTTGACGGACTTCCGCGCCGACGCCATGACACTGCTGCAAAACGAGCTGCCGAAAATCGCCGGCGCCGTGGCCGAGTCAGCCATCAAGGCTGTTTTCGACCATACGAACATCGATGCGGCAGCAAACGATGTCAGCGCGGTCATCACAGGCATTCTCGGTCAAATCCCGTTCCTGAACGTGCAGAAGCACTGATGACTGCGGCAGAGTTCGCGCCGGCGGTCCTGCAGGCCGGGCGGGATCTGGGCATCAGCCCGAAGGGCATCGTGATCGGGTTCGCCACCGTCTATGTCGAGTCCAACTGGACGATGTACGCCAACGCCAAAGTGCCTGATTCCATGAGCATTCCGCATGAGGCGGTTGGCTCCGATGGTTACAGCGTGGGGCTGTTCCAGCAGCAAGTCGTGATGGGTTCGGGCGGCTGGTGGTGGGGCGACGCCGCGACCTGCATGGACCCATATAAGTCAGCGCAGCTGTTTTTCTCCCGGCTGGCGAAGCTCAACTACAACAGCGACGCCCAATCCCCGGGCTCCTACGCGCAGGCCATCCAGCAGTCGGCGTTCCCTGACCGCTACGACCAGCGCATGGCGGATGCCCAGGCCCTCTACGACCAGATCAGCGGAGGTACCGTGACCACACCCACCCAAGACCCGCGCCTGACCGCGCTGCAAGCCGTACGGCCCGACTTCAATGAGCTCGAGTTCTGGTGTGACAACAACCAAGACCGGGCTGGCACCAAGGTTGACCTGTGGCTGATCCACACTCAGGAGCCGGGCAATCTCACCGATAATGACGCCGCGCTGCACCTGGCGCAGTTCCTCAAATCCACTGAGGGCGGCAGCAACCCGGTCAGCTACCACTACACAATCCGGCAGGCGTCGGACGGCGGCGTCACGGTGTACGACATCGTGGACACCGACCTGGCCAGCTGGTCGGTCGGCAACAGCAACAACCGTGCGATCAACGCCTGCTTCGCCGGCAGCGGCGTGGCTTGGTCGCACGCGGACTGGATGACGCAGGCCAAGGCCATCGACGTCGCGGCTTACCTCGCCGTCCAGGACTGCATCAAGTACGGCATCGACCCCAACGTCATCCCGGGACCGCAGTACGGAAAGAACCCTCCCGGCATCAGCGATCACCGCTACTGCAGCAATTGGCTCAAGGACGGCAACAACCACGACGACGTCGGCGACAACTTCCCGTGGGACGTGTTCTCGGCTGCGGTGGCGAAGTATTGGGCCGCCGCGAATGCTAGTACCACGCCGCCGCCGGGCGACACAGGTGGCGACACGACCCCAGCGGATCCATTTGAGGCATGGGTGGCTGGCGCGACT
>NZ_LZMG01000402.1:0-1552 GCF_001673615.1 Mycobacterium sp. 1245499.0 | reverse complement strand
GTGGAGGTCCGGGTGGCCGACGTGCCGGCCACCGTCGCCGAAACGGTGCTGCTCGCCACCCTGATCCGGGCGGCGGTGATGACCGCCCTCGACTCGACCGACGACGCCCGGCGGCTGCCACCCGGCGCGCTGCGCGCGGCGTACTGGAAGGCCGCACACGACGGATTGTCCGGCCACACACTCGATTTGATCCACGGCCGCGGCGCGGTACCGGCGGCCGAGCAGCTGGGGGCGCTGGTGCGGCGGGTGCGCCCGGCCCTGGAATCGCTGGGCGAATACGACCGCGTTCGCGACGAACTCACCCGCGTGGTAGCCGACGGCAACGGGGCGATGCGTCAGCTGCGGGCGTGGCGCAAGCGCGGCGAGGTGTCCGATGTCATCGCCGAAGCCGCCGCGGCGACGCTGAGCTGACACGAATCGCGTTGGTGTACGTGATTTCTCGTCAGGTCACCGCGAGCAGGCGATAGAGCCCGATCAGTCCCACGGCCACGATGATCGCCCGCAGCGCATTGCCCGACAACCGCCGCCCGTAGCGCGCGCCGAGCAGCCCACCGACCAGTGAGCCCGCCGCGATCAGCCCGGCGGCCGGCCAGCTGATCCGATCGAACGCCACCGCCGTATAGGCAATGGCGGCAACCACATTCACCATCAACGCCAATAAGTTCTTGGCCGCGTTGGTGCGCTGCACCGATTCCGGAAGCAGGGCGCCCATCAGGCCGACCAGCAGAATCCCTTGCGCCGCTGTGAAATAGCCGCCGTATACGCCGACGGCGAACGTGCCGAACACCAGCGTCGCCATCCGGCGCGGGCTGACGTGGTCGGGCGAGCGACCCGCCTCCTCGGCGCGCCGGGCCGTCCACGCCTGGATCCGCGGCCCGACGACCACCAACACCAGCGCCAGCACCAGCAGCACCGGCACGATGTCGGCGAACACCTTCTCGGGCAGGTGCAGCAGCAGGTACGCGCCCAGCGCCGCGCCGGCCAACGATGCCGGGAGCTGCCACCGCAGCCGATCCCACTGGCCGCGCAGCTCGGCGCGATAGCCCCAGGTGCCCGACACGCTGCCGGCGACCAGACCCGTCGCGTTCGACATGGTGGCCGTCACCGGCGGATAGCCGAGCGCGACCAGCGTCGGGAAGGTGATCAGGGTGCCGGACCCGACCAGCGCGTTGATCGCACCGGCACCCAGCCCGGCCAGGCATATGAGGAACATCTGAAATGGCGACACCGGAGAAAAACCTTAGCGTGCCGCCGATTTCGGCGCGAGGCGAGCGTCGGCCCGGGTCGGCCGGTCAGACGGGCGGGGCTTGCGCGCCGCGTTCCACGCCGGTCCGCAGCTTGACCGAGGCCGAATACGCCAGCGTCCGAAAGTGCAGCACCGGATCGTCGGACGGCTCGATGCCGTCGGTCACCCGCATCGGATCGAACACCACGATGTCGCCGCCGTGCTCGCGCTCGGTGTCCAGACCGGTGATGGCCAGGGTGCCCACGGTGACGATCTGGGTGCTCTGCCAGGCCGCCGACGGGTCCACGGTCGAGTCGGTGGGACCGG
>NZ_LZMG01000401.1:0-3273 GCF_001673615.1 Mycobacterium sp. 1245499.0 | reverse complement strand
AGGGCGGCGCGTACCAGGTCCGCCTTTGCCGGAAATCTGCGGTACAGGGTTCGCTCACCGACGCCGGCGCGGCGCGCGACCGCTTCCACCGGGGCGTCGGGTCCCAATTCGCCGTAGACCTCGCGCGCCGCGCGCAGGATGCGCTCGACGTTGCGCGCCGCGTCGGCCCGCAACGGCCGGTCTTCAACCGCGGTCATCGTCACAGCGTAACTGACAGTTGACTGTCGGTAGCCGCCGCTTTAGGCTCGTACAACTGGCAGCCAACTGACATTTAGTGGAAAACTGGTTATGGCAATACCTTTGGAGACCGCCGAATCCCGGCCTGACGCAAGCCTTCCCGTGTTACCCGTCCCGCGGCCGTCGCACTGCCCGCTCGCGGCCCCGCCCGAGTTTGCGCAGTGGCGCGAACAGGCCGGGCTGCGACGGGCGATGTTCGGCGGCAACCCGGTCTGGGTGGTCAGCCGCTACCAGGACATCAGGGCGGCGTTGGTCGATCCGCGCTTGTCCGCGAAGACCATTCCGGACTCGATCCTGCCGACCGACGCCGACAACAAGGTCGCCGTGATGTTCGCCCGGACCGACGATCCCGAGCATCATCGGTTGCGGCGCATGATGACAAGCAGCTTCACCTTCAGGCGTTGTGAATCGATGCGGCCGCACATTCAGGACATGGTCGACCACTATCTCGGCCAAATGATCGACAACGGTGCGCCGGCCGATCTGGTGCGTGAATTCGCCTTGCCCGTGCCGTCGATGGTGATCGCCCTGCTGCTCGGGGTGCCGCCCGAAGACTTGGCCATCTTCCAGCACAACACCACCAAGGGGCTTGACCAGAAGTCCACCGACGAGGAAAAGGGCCAGGCGTTCGGGGCGATGTATGCCTACATCGAGGAGCTGGTGGAACGCAAAGCGCGCGAACCCGGCGACGACTTGATCAGCCGACTGCTCACCGAATACGTGGCCACGGGCCAGCTCGACCACACCACCACGGCCATGAACAGCGTGATCATGATGCAGGCCGGCCACGAAACCACGGCCAACATGATCGCACTGGGAACCGTTGCGCTGCTGGAACATCCCGAGGTGTTCGAGCGACTCGGACAAACCGACGATCCGGCCGTCATCGCGAACGTCGTCGAAGAACTGATGCGCTATCTGTCCATCGTGCACAGCCAGGTCGACCGCGTCGCGACCGAAGATCTGGTGATCGGTGGCCAACCGATTCGCGCCGGGGAGTTCGTCCTCATGAGCCTGCTCGCCGGCAATTGGGACGCAGAATTCGTCGACCACCCCGAATCCTTCGACCCGGACCGAAACGCTCGCGGGCACTTGGGCTTCGGATATGGCGTGCATCAATGCATCGGAGCGAATTTGGCGCGCGTCGAGATGCAGGTCGCCTTCGCCACCCTGGCGCGGCGCCTGCCCGGGTTGCGACTGGCGGTGCCGCCGGAGCAGCTGAGGTTCAAAGACGCCAATATCTATGGCATGAAAGAACTTCCGGTGCGCTGGTGACGGTGTCTAACGGCGAGCTGCGCTTCGACGGCCAAGTGGCCGTGATCACCGGCGCCGCCGGCGGGCTGGGCAGGGAGTACGCCCAGCTTCTGGCCGCGCGCGGAGCCCGCGTCGTGGTCAACGACAAGGGCGGCTCGGTGACCGGGGACGGCGCGGACGACAAGGCGGCCGAGGCCGTCGCGGATGCCATTCGCGAGCAGGGTGGCGAGGCCGTCGCGGACAGCCACAGCGTGACGAGTCCGCAAGGCGCACAAGCGATCATCGACACCGCCCTGCGGGTCTGGGGGCGCCTGGACATCGTGATCAACAATGCGGGCGTCGTCGGCGACGCGCCGTTCGAGGACATGACCGCCGATCGGCTCGACCCCCTGGTGGATGTCCACCTCAAGGGGGCGTTCTACGTGACGAGGCCAGCGTGGCAGGTGATGCGCGAACAGCGCTACGGACGGGTGCTCAACACCTGCTCGGCCGCGGGAATCCTTGGCGCCGAACGGATGAGCAACTACGGCGCGGCCAAGGCGGGTTTGCTGGGCTTGACGCGTGTGCTGGCCGCCGAAGGAGCCGCATACGGCATCAAGGTCAATGCCATCGCTCCCATCGCGTACACCCGGATGCTGACGCATTCGCTCGACGAGGCGACCGGCCGGCAAGCCGTCGAACACGATGCGGCATCGCAGGCGGTATTGGATGACCTTGTGGGCCTGTACCTTCAGAAACTGGACCCCGCGCAGGTCGCTCCGGTGGCCGCCTTCCTTTCCCACCGGGATTGCCCGGTGTCCGGTGAAATCTACACGGTGGGCGCGGGACACGTCGCGCGGTTCTTCATCGGCAGGACACGGGGTTGCTACCGACCCGGGCTGTCGATCGAGGACGTCCGCGACCACCTGGACGCGATTCGCGACGAAGCCGGCTACACCGTGCCGGGCGGGCCCGGTGACGAAATGAGCGAGCTTTTCGCGACCATCATCGGCAGCCTCAGCAGCTGAAGGCCGCGCCGACACCGTCCGGCGGCGGGGCCGATTTCAGGCAGCCGTACGGCACGATGCCGGCGGGGCTGAACTTGGCCGCCGACTGGTGCGCATAGTTCACGCAGTACAGGCCGGTCTGCTCGGCGCGGCACCGGTAGTCACCGAACGACAGCGAATCCCCGTTCGCCAGTTCCGGCCCGTTGCCGTTCAGGAATGGGCCGGGATCGGCACGGGCGGATCCGACCTGCAGGTTCACCCCGTCGAAGCTGATCCAACCGCCTTGCCACTGGCCGTAGGCCGTCGCGGGAGCCGGCGGTGGATTGGTCAGATTCACCAGGCAGGCCAGTGCGCCGCCGGTGTGCTTGGCATCCGTCATGCAGGAGACCTTGCCGGCCACCGCGGCCAGCGCGATGTCGTCGCCCAGGGGCGTGGTGGCCCCGTCGCGGCTGGCGGTGTGAAAGCGGCCGGGATCGGCGGGATGGCCGGCCTCTATCCAGGCGATGACGTCGGAGATCGCGGTGCCGGCGCCGGGCGCCCCGGTGGGTCCGGGCGCTTTGCTTCCCGGTGCGCCGGCGCCGGTGGATGTCTGGGCGGTGCTCGGGGTCGGCGCTGATTGGCCGCCCGTGGTGTGGGAGCACCCGGCGACCAGTAGTGCCGCGGCGATCATCGCAGCTTTCCGCATTCAGTCAGGCTAACCGCCGCGCCGGGCAATTAAGGCGCTGCGCGCGCGTTACGGCCGTCATGTCGGTTACCGTCGGGTTATGCATGACCGGACTGTCCGCGCACGCACGGC
>NZ_LZMG01000400.1:0-5781 GCF_001673615.1 Mycobacterium sp. 1245499.0 | reverse complement strand
CGGCGACCCGGACGGCCTGGCCCATCGCCGCGATTTCGTCCGGCGTCTTGATGCGTCGCGCCGCCCGCATGGCGGGCTCCGCGTCGACCAGCTCGGCATTGGGGAACGCCTCGGGCAGCAACGCCGCGAAAGTCGGTGTGATCGCATCGGTTCCGACCCGCCGTGCCGCGTCGGCGCCCTCGATCTTCTTCAGGACGTCGATGAGGGTCAGTGGGTTCCAGGCCAGCCCGTAGAGGTGGTCGTGGCCGATCTCCTCCGGCACACCCTCGTCGTCGGTGCTGTTGAGATAGATGTCTCCGGTGTCGCGCACCAGCACACACATCGGGCCGAACGGGCGGGTGCCGGCAATCCATAGCTGCGGGGCGCCGGTGACGTAGCGGATATTGGCCTGCCGGCCCAGTACCAGGATGTCGAGGTCGTGCTCCGCCATCTGAGCCAGCGCCCGTTCCCTTCGGCCCGAACGCAATTCGCGCGCGTCGGGCAGGACTTCAGTCGCCATACGGGGTGTAGGGGTAGTCGGTGATCGGCGCGTAGCCGTCTTCGGTGATCACCACGATCTCCTCACTGCGGTAGCCTCCGGTGCCGTCCTCCCACATCACCGGCTCCAGAACCAGCACCATGCCGGGCGGAAAGACGAAGTTGTCGTCGAACTCCTCGCCGAGATCCGTTCCGATCATCGGCGCCTCCGCGGGGTAGGTGCCGATACCGTGACCCAGATAGAAATGCGGCAGCCACGGTTTGCGCCCACCGTTGGCCGCGATCGCGGCGCGCGCCAAATCCCCCGAAGTCACACCGGCTTTGGTCACGGCGAGCACGGCGTCCAGCACCGTGCGCCACTGCCGGAACTGATCTTGCTGCCGCGGCGTGGGCCGTTCGCCGACGATCCAGGTGCGGCCGAAGTCCGAACAGTATCCGTGGTAGGTGATGCTGATGTCGGTCCACAGCACGTCGCCGGCGGACAGCTCCCGGTCGGTGGGCAGCAGCGGAAGCGCAAGATCGCCGTGCGTCGTCCACACGCCGGCTTCCCGCGAACTCGGCATCACCTGCCAGATGGCCTCGAGCATGTTGGTGGTGGCACCGAGTTCGAACGCCCGCCGCACGAAGGTGGCCGAGAGATCGATCTGTCGTACGCCCGCCTTCAGCGCCTTTTGCACGTCGACGATCGCCTGTTCGGTGATGCGGGCGGCCCTGCGAAGACAGGACAGCTCGTCGCGGGTCTTGACCAGTTGCGCGGCCCCGAGCACGATCGCCGCGTCCGTCGGCGGCCCACCCGGGAACAGCTTGGACGTCGAGCGGCGCATGGCGCCGGTGAGTTCGTCGACGGCGACGCCAGCCCCCGGCGGAATGAGATCGGACAGTTTCCGCGCGAAATCCTCGACGCCGGAATCGAACTCGAGGTAGGCCGGGCCGTGCAGGTGGTCGTCGGGCACGGGGCACTCCGCGGACGCCCCGCTGCGCAACGGCATGAACAGGTGTGGATGCACGTCGTCGGCGAGCACGACGGCGACCGGGCGCTCGACGTGGGACAGGCCGGCGTCCAACAGCGGCCAACTCACCCCGGTCGCGTATCCGACGTAGCCGTTCATCAGCAGGATCAGCGCGTCGACGCCGTGCTCGGACATGGCGGACCGCAGCCGCGCTCCGGTCTCGATGCGCATGCGGGCCCAGTCGGGTTCGTCGGGTATATCGAGCGCCGAGGTGCGGGCGGCCACCGAGTTCGTCATGCCGAGATCCCCAGAAAATTCCTGATGTTGCCGCCGACCACCCGAACGGCGTCCTGCGCGCCGACGGCGTCGACCACCGCGGCCAGGGACCGCTCCGAATAACCGAAAGTGCTTTCGTTGTGCGGATAATCGGATGACCACATCACCTTGTCGATCCCGATCTCCTCGATCTGCCGCAGCCCCAGCGGATCGACCATGAACGAGGCGCACATGTGCTCATCCCAGTAATGGCGGACCTCCCGCTCGGGCTGGTGCGCCAGCATATGCCGGTAGGAGGCCAGCACGTGCTCGGCGTCCTGCAGGGCCGTCGGCACCCACGCGATGCCGCCCTCGAACCAGCCGATCCGCAACCGTGGATGCCGGTCCAGGATGCCGCCGAAGATGTACTTGGAGAACATCTCCCGGAATGAGTCGATGTTGACCATCATGGCCACCGCGACGCTGTTGACCTCGCTGGGAAACTTGGGCTGGCTCTCGCCGATGTGGTGCGTGACGGGCAGCCCGGCCTCCTCGATCTCATCCCAGACCGCACTCATCGCCGCGCTCGAATAGTCGATGGGCTGGCCGTTGGCATCGTTGCCGGGGCTGATCGGCATCAGAAACGTGGTGAGCCCCAACGACTTCAACTCGGCCAAGGTGCGGCGCGCGCCGGCCGGATCCCACCAGTTGATCAGTCCGACGCCGTAGCACCGCCCGCGGGAGCGTTCCTGAACGCCGGCGATGTGCTCGTTGTAGACGCGAAAGATCCGCTCGCGGATCTGGTGGTCAGGGTGGTGGAACAGCGCGAGCACCGCGTTGGGGAAGGCCAGTTCCCTGTCGACGCCGTCCTCGGCGAGCTCGCGAACCCGGGCTTCGACGTTGTTCGTGGCCGCCCCGGCCAGATCGTCGTATTGCATGAGCACCGCGCTGAAATCGCCGACCACCATGGATTGCCCGGGCGACCCGAGCAGATACGCGCCGTCCTCATACCAGATCCGCGGGGCCTGCTCCTTGAGCTCGTCGGGAAAGCCTTGGTAGAAGATGTCATCGGCCACCGAGATGTGATTGTCGGCGGAAAACACCTCGGTGCCGGGTGGCAGGCCGGTGCTGAACTCCGCGGCGTGACCGCGGCGGTCCTTGGGCGCGCCGATCACGCCTTCGGGGTAAAGCGTTTGGGCTGGGCTGGACATCATCGTCCCTTCGTTGCGATCACCTGCGTTTTGAACCGGGGGGAGAGCACACCGATCCGTTCCAGGTCTTCGAGGTACTTCTCGATCAACTGCTGCGAGACATGCGGGATGGTGCGACCCGAATGTTCGACGGCCGCCCGGAATCGCGCCCCGGGCACCGGCGACCCGGCTATCGCGGTCATGGGTTCACGGTAGACGTCCAGCACGCCGAGGACGGACTGTGCGCGCTGGCGTTCGGGTAGCGCGCGCATTGCCGTCTCGAACCGCGCCAGCCAGGCCGGATAGTCGTCGATCTTCTCGACCGGATAGCCCGCCGCGACGATCCAGTCGACGAAGGTGTCCAGCGAGATTCCGTCGTCGTGCGGATTTGTCGTGTTGTAGGTGTCGAAGCTGATGCCGTGCCGTGGCCCGATCGAGGCGATCGCGTCCGCCAGGAAGTCCACCGGCAGACCCTCGTAGTGTGGGCGGGCGCCGTCCGGATCGTTAGCGCCCCGGTAGAACGAGCGCGGAGCGACGCCGGTGGCGACCAGGCTGAACAGCAGCCGGGTGAAGATGTCAGGCACGTTGATCTGTCCCGCGTGCCGGCTGTCGGCCAGGATCATGCCGGGCCGGAACACCGCAATCGGTAACCCGCACACGTCGTGTGCCTCGCGCATCAGGACCTCGCCGGCCCATTTGCTGATCCCGTAACCGTTGGCGTAGTCGTCGCCGATTGTGCAGCTGGGCACCGAGCGGCGGATGTCGGTGTCCTCGTCGACGAGTTGATGGGCGACGGCGCTGACCCCCAGGGTGGAGACGTAGTGAATCGGCTTGAGCCTGGCCGTGATTGCCAGCCGGATGATTTCGGCGGTGCCCACGACATTGGGCGTGAAAAGTTGGCGATAGGGCAGCACGTGGTTGACGTGCGCCGCCGGGTGCACGACGAGGTCGACGGTGTCGGCCAGGCGCCGCCACGTCGCCTCATCCAGCCCGAACCGTGGCTTGCCGATGTCACCCGGGACGACTTCGAGATGATCGGCGGCGAGGGACCGGAAGCGTTCCAGCAGCGTGGGATCCGAGCCCAGCGCCGCCTCGATTCGCTGACGGGCCTGCACGGCATCGGCACCCCGGGTGAGGCAGATCAGGTTGCCGTCCTTGCCCGCAACCCCCTCGAGCCATTCCATGGCGAGGAAACGGCCGAGGAAACCGGTTGCGCCGGTGAGGAGAACGGTGCGCACCTCGGCTGTCGGCGGTGGGAGCAGCGTCGCGGACTTCAAAATGTCGTCGTCGAGGAACTTGTTCAAGGTCAGGTCTTCGGCGTGGACCTCGACGCCGTCGGTGCCGTGGACCGACGCGAAGCTCAGTACGTCGGAGTCCCGATGCCGGTCGATGTGGTCGGCGATGGTGAGCAGGTCACCGGTCGGGTCGATCACCACGCCGACCGGAACGTCGACGCCGTAGATGTCGGTAAGCAGGGTCGAAAAGGTCAGCGCCGAAAGGGAATCACCGCCCAGGTCAATGAATCGCGCCTCCGGGGACACATCGGCCGCGGGCACGCCGAGGGTGGCCTGCACCGCCTTGGTGACGGTGGCCAGCACCGGCTGATCGGCGCCGCCGGTGCGCAGGGCGCGAAGCTGCCCGAGCTGGTCGTCGGCCATGTCGGCGTAGAGCTGTTCGAGCCGCTCACCGTAGCGCTCTCTGAGCTTGGGTCGTAGGAACTTTCCGACGCCGGACAGCAAGCCGTTGGCCAGACTGAACGGTTCGGTTTCGATCAGGAATTCGCGGGGGATCTCGTAGCCGTTGAGGTGGTTGTCGCGTGCGATCTGCCGCAGCGACCGGGCGATCGCCGACGCGTCGGTGCCGCCTTCGGCCGGCACGATCACGGCCAGCAGGAAGGAGCGGGCGCTGTTGCCGTAGATGTAGATCTGATGGATCAGGGCGCTGGTCGAATACAGCGCCTCCAGGCGGGAGACCGCCACGAATTCACCCTGGGCGAGCTTGATCACGTTGTTGCGGCGGTCGACGTAACGCAACTGGTCCGGGCCGACCTCGGCCATGATGTCACCGGTCTTGTAGTAACCGTCCTCGTCGAACATCGTGGCGGTCAGGTCGGGCCGGTTGTAGTAGCCAGCCATGAAGCGAGCCGACTTTACCGCCAATTCGCCTCGCGGATAAGGCTTGTCGGTGGTGAAATAGCCGAGTTCGGGTACGTCGAGCAGTTTGTAGTCGATGACCGGGGGCCGCAGCACGTGCTCGTCGGCCACGATCATCCCGCCGGCGATCTCGGTGGACGAATAGCCGATCAGCAGGTGCTGATCGAGCACCTCCTCCATGAACTCCTTGATCTCCGGGGACAACGCGGCCGAGCCGCAACCCACCGCCAGCACGCGCCCGCCCAGGATCTGCTCGCGGATCGCCGTGGTGATCTGCGCCCGGGCGGTATCGGGGTCGGCACCGGACATGACGTGGCGGTCCAGCTCGCGCTGGTAGTGGTGAAAGAACATCTCACAGACCCGTGGCACCAGGCTCATGGAGGTGGGCCGCACCATTGCCAGGTCCTCGAACAGGGTCGAGAGGTCGCTCTTGGCGGCGAAATAGCTGGTGCCCCCGTTGGCGAGGGTCAGGATTACATATCCGTAACCGATCAAGTGACTCATCGGCATGTAGCTCAGCGTGATGACGGGCTGGTCGGATTGCGCCAACCAGGTCCCTATACAAAGGCTTTCGGTGAACATCGCGCCCTTGGGCGTGCCGGTGCTGCCCGACGTGTAGAAGACCCAGGCCAACGGGTCTTCGCCCGCCACGGCGACGTGCAGGGGCGCGGGTGGCAGGACCGCGCCGTGGGTGGCGACGGCATCGATCGTCTCGATGGTCAGCGCACTGCCCGCCTCGGACAGCCGCGCGACCGC
>NZ_LZMG01000399.1:0-9696 GCF_001673615.1 Mycobacterium sp. 1245499.0 | reverse complement strand
GCGATGGCGGGCCTGGTCGATGAAGCTTTCTTGTCGGACGACCGTCGTCGAGGCATAAACGCCGGAATCCGCCGCGGTCGAGACGTTGAGATGGCGAATTGGCGCGCCACCGCCGAAGTTTGGAAGTCCGATGTCCGGGCGACCACCGTTGCGACTCGTGGAGAGTGCCTCGCAATCCTGCGTTTCACCTTTGCAAGCCAAGATTCGCTACCCACGGCATCGCAGGCTGCCGCGCTGTCCGTCGTACAGGTCAACGACGACAGCCGATGTGCGGCTACTGTCGTATTTGACCCCGAAGACGTTGACGGAGCCTTCGAAGAGCTTGAAACCCGTTACCTGGCAGGAGAAGCAGCCGCGCAGGCGCACACCTGGTCCGTAATCTCTAGTGCCTATGCCGCCATGAACCGGCACGAGCTTTTCGCGACAACGCCAGACTTCGTCGACATCGACCGTCGGCACGTGACCACAATTGCGTCCGGGGACGCGATCGCAAACCTTCGCGCTTCGTGGGAGCTTGCGCCGAATCTGAACATCTACATCGAGGCCGTGCACCGGCTCAACCATCTCGGAGCGGCCATCACCTATGCGGCCAAGGGGACATCGCAGAACGGTTTCGAGGGCGAGTGGCGGGCGATCAACATCCTGACGATCGAAGGTGATTTGATCAGACGGGCCGAGATTTTTGACGAGGCAGACCTCGACGCCGCGCTCGCCCGGTTCGACGAGCTCAGTCGGCCGGCCCTGAAAAACCCGGCAAGCCAAGCGTACGAGCGTATTTGTGAGTGCTTGAGCGGGCGTGACTGGGACGCCATCGCCGAGCTAACCGCCGAAAACATCTCCGTCGACGACCGTCGGCGAGTAGTGAATGCCGGGGTTATCAGCGGCCGGAAAGCCAATATCGAAAGCACGAGGGCGCTCGCTGAGGTCGGGTTCACCTTGACGATGCCGAGCGTCATAGCGACTCGTGGCGCACGCCTCGCGCTGCTCCGTGTTCGCGTTTCGGGCAGCGACCCGGAAGCGATTGCAAACGACGCACTGAACATTGTCGAGCTCGATTTCGACAGGCGCGTCGCGGCGGACGTCGTTTTCGATCTCGAAGACGTCGACGCCGCCTTCGCGGAGCTCGAAAGCCGTTACCTTGCCGGGGAAGCAGCCAATCACGCCGATACGTGGTCGGTGGTGATCGGCGCCAACGCCCAATTCAATCGGCACGAGCTCCCCGCAACGACATCAGATGCGGTTTACATCGATCATCGTCCGGTCGTGTCGATCGAGGGGGTTGATCTGGCCACCTCCGTTGGTGCCATGTGGGACCTCATGTCGGATAGCAGCGCCTACATCGAAGCCGTGCATCAGCTCAGCGGCCTCGGAGCCGTCACCACCCAAGTGCTGAAGATGCTCTCGCAAGAGGGCTTCGACGCGGAATTGCGGTTGACCTACGTGATTACGGTCGAGGGCGACCTGCTTAGCCGCATCGAGGTCTTCGACGAGGCAGACCTCGACAAAGCGCTCGCGAAGTTCGATGAGCTGCACCGCCCCACGCAGCGACTGGAGAATGCGGCGAGCCGGGCGGAACACCTTCTCTTTGCGCACTCGGCGGCCCGCGATTGGGCCGCTGCAGCCGAGATTTTGGCCGACAACAGCTTCGTCGAGGATCACCGGAGAGTGGTGAATGTCGGGTTCTGGGACGGTCGCGATGCCATGCTGAAAAACATGCAAGCTTTAGAAGAGGGCCTCGCGCGGGTAGCTCTGACGGTCATTGCGACACGCGGCGAGCGCCTCGCCCTCATTCGTGTGCGTTCCTTTGACCACGGCTTACAACCGGGGGAATTTGTGGTCGAGATTTTGGGAGTCACCGAGGTCGACTCCGCCGGGCGGATTGCGGCACACGTATTCTTCGATGTCGACGACATCGACCGCGCTTTCGAAGAACTCGAAACGCGTTATCTAGCAATCGAAACAGCCGCCCATGGGCGTACGTGGTCGACACTGTTGCGAGATTTCGCCGCGTTCAACGAACACAAGCTTCCATTGACAACGCCAGACTGGGTGAACCTAGACCACCGGCGGGGTCGAGCGTTTTCGCCGGGTGACCTCGTTCCATACATCCATGCCACGTGGCAGGTGGCGCCGCAGGCGAAGATCTACGTCTATGCGGTGCATCGGCTGAGCGATCTCGGAGCTGTCGTCACCCAGTCGACGCATGGGACGTCACCGGACGGCTTCGATGCCGAGTGGCTCGAGATAAGTCTTTTTACTCTCGACGGCGACCGGATCAACCGCTGCGAGGTATTCGACGAGGCGGACCTCGACGCCGCGCTGGCGCGCTTCGACGAGCTCACCGGCAAAGACCAGCCGAAGTGACGGCGCCGCAACGTCAACCGCTCTACTTGCTGGCGGACAGCCAGCTGCTGTTCTGGAAGCGTCACGACCGGCTCCTTCTCGAAGAAGCGCTCGATGGATTGGCACGCGACGAGCCGCCGAGCGCCGCCTACGTCGGTGCCTCCAACGGCGATCGTCTGGAGTTCTACGAAATCTTCGAAGCCGCAATGGATGCCATGGGCCTCACCGACCGCCTGATGGTCCGTTCGTCCTTCGGACCTCACGACCGCGCCTTCCTGGAGCGAGCACAGTTGATCGTCCTCGCCGGCGGCGATGTGCGTCGTGGCTGGACTACGTTCGAGAAAACGCGCATGAAGGACGTGATTCTGGACCGGTACGCCAAAGGAGCTGTCCTCGTAGGTGTCTCGGCCGGTGCCGTCCAGCTCGGACGCCACGAACTAGCCGACGCACCAGAAACTTCCGCGACCGAGCTGCTCACCCTGTTCAATCTGGTGCCGATGATCATCGACGCGCACGACGAGCGGGCCAAATGGACGCGACTCTCGCGAACAATTCAGCTGCTCGACGGATCGGTGACCGGCCTCGGAATCCCCACCGGCGGCGGCGCTGTCGTGCACCCGGGCGGCACCATCGAGCCCCTGCGGCATGCCGCCCACACAGTCACCTTCGACGGCGTGGACGTCACGCACTCGCTGGTGCCCGCCGACGTCCGGCCAGGATACGAAAGCCCTTGACGGGCGGGCAGAGCGCCTGCAATCGTTCGGCGAGACCATGACGCACGCCTTCGACCCGACCGGACCCGACGGCCGCCCGCGGATCGTCGCCGATCTGCTGCGACCCGATGCCTACGACCCGCCGGCCGACGATGTGCGTCTCCACGAAACGCACAGCTCGTGGGTCCTGCTTGCCGGCAGTTACGCCTACAAGCTCAAGAAGCCGGTGAACCTCGGCTTCCTGGACTTCACCACCATCGAGCGCCGCCGCGCCGACTGCGCAGAGGAGCTGCGCCTCAATCGGCGGTTCAGCCCGCAGATGTATCTGGGAGTCGTCGAGGTCGCCGAGCGAAAAGGCCACTACCGCATCGGTGGTGAACCGGGGTCGGGCGAGCCGGCCGTGTGGATGCGGCGCCTACCGGAGGAGGGCATGCTGCCCGCCAAGCTCGCGCGCGGCGACGTTGACATCCGTCTCGCACGTCGAATTGGTCGCACCCTGGCCAAACTTCACGACAGGGCCGAGACCGGCCCGGACATCGATGAGTACGGCAGCGCGACCAGCGTGATCGCGAATTGGCGGGAAAACTTCGACCAGATTGCACCTTTCATCGGCCGAACCATTTCGCGCGACGTCAACGAGGATATCCGCACCTACGTGGGCCAGTTCGTGCGCAGCAACGCGCCGTTGCTTCGACGACGGGTCACGGAAGGTCACGTCCGGGATGGGCATGGTGACCTGCACGCCGCCAGCATCTGCATCGACAACGGCCAGATCCTGCTGTTTGACAGCTTGCAGTTCGCGCCGCGCTATCGGTGCGCCGACCTGGCCTCGGAGGTGGCGTTTCTGGCCATGGATTTCGAGTATCACGGACGCGCGGACCTGGCCTGGGCCTTCGTCGACTCCTATGTCCGGGCGAGCGGCGACGTTGGCCTGCCCAGCCTGCTCGACTTCTACACGTGCTATCGCGCGTACGTTCGCGGCAAGGTCCGCAGCCTACGGCTGGCCCAGACCGAACGGACTCCCGATGGTGAAGGGCATCAACTCATCGCGGAGTCGCGGGCTTACTTCGACCTGGCCTGGGCGCACGCGGGTGGCCTGCCACGACCACCGATGATGGTCACCATGGGCCTTCCGGCAAGCGGCAAAACGACATTGGCGCGCTCTCTCGCCGGCCGATTCGGGCTGGTGCACCTCTCGTCGGACGTGGCGCGCAAGAGGATGGCGGGAATCGAACCCACCCAGCGTGGCACCGATGCGTTCGGCTCCGGTCTCTACGACCCCGCAACGACGCGGACTACATACGCTGCGCTGCGCCGCGACGCGGGCCGCTGGTTACGCCGCGGCCGCGGCGTGGTCGTCGACGCCACGTTCGGCAATCCGGCCGAGCGGGCCCAGATGCAAAGGCTTGCACATCGACTCGGCGCCGATCTTCACGTGGTCCTGTGCGACGCGGACGACGCCACGCTGATGGCGCGTCTCGAGCGTCGCGCCACCGAGCGAGGCGTCGTCTCGGATGCGCGCATCGAGTTGTGGCCTGAGCTGCGAGCCGCTTTCACGCCTCCCGACGAGCAACGGTCCGTGCTGCGGGTCGACGCGACGCGAAATATCGAGGACACCGTCGAACAGGCGGTGGCGCTGCTGCGTGCAAGCTATCGATAGCTACGCGGCTCTCTTTCGGCGATCACCGGGTCGACGCGTTGCCGCGTCGTCGCGGCGTGCGGTGCGCGGCGAGCACATCGGCATTGGCCAGCGTTTGCGCCTGTGCGGCCAGCGTCGATGCCCGGTTGGCGTACGCAATCGCTTCGTCCTGGTTGCCCGCTTCCTTGTCGCGCGCCGCTGCCAGGTGCCGTTTCGCGTCGTCGAGCCTGGCCTGGGCCTCGGATCCGATGGTGGCGCGATGCCTGGCGGCATAGTCAGAGATCTGGCGCACCCTGGCGTCGGCGGTCGACAACGCCTGCTGCAACGGAGGATCGCCGCCGTCCACGGCCACCTGTCCACCGGTAGTGCTCGCGCGCCGGCGGCGGCGTGCGCGAAACAGCAGAAGCAACAGCAGCAGGACGACCACGACGGCGATGACGCCGATCGCGATCGGCAGCCAGCTCGACTTTGACGAGCCAGCCGCCTTGGGCGAGCTGGCCGATTTGTCCAGCCCGTCGGCCGCCGCGACCGCCACACCACCCCAGTTCTTGGCGCCGAGCACGGGTTCAATCTGGTTGCTGCGCAAGCTGTTCAACTCTGCCGGTGTCAGGCCCGGCACCTGTGGGGGCACGCTGAACGCGTACAGCTTGGTGTTGGTGGCGACGGCCAGCAACGCGTCGTGGTCGCCGATCCCGCTGGCGCTGCGTGTCTTATCGGCCCAGTTGTCGGGTTTGAACCTGTTGAAGTTGTCGACGTAGACGACCCACAGTTGAATGTGCCGATCGCGGTAGAGCCGGTCGAGCGCTTCGCTGACCGCTGCCCGGTCGGAAGCCGTCAGCACGCCGGTGCTGTCGGTGATGTGGTCGGTGAGCTTGAACGGGGGCTGCGCCCCGGCCGGGGTTGCCCAGAGCAGCCCCGCTACGAGGATCGTCAGGACCGCGCCGAACAGACGAACAACCCGCATAGGGGTCAATCTAGCCGTCCAGGCGGGGGTTCGGGCAGGGGTCAAAGTCGCGCCCCGCGGGCCTCGGTTCCTGTTCGTCATGGCGGTGACCAGCGGAATCCACCTAGGTTGCAGGCCCGCCGCGGTCTTCGATGCGTACTGGACACCCCTTGGTTAAGCGCGTAACCTCTGTCGGGCGACGACAGCATTCCCCGCGAGTGAAGGGCTATGAGGAACATTGAGTAACACCATTGCGGTCTTCAACCCGTCCACCGAGGAGCAGATCGCGGAGGTCCCCGATTCCGACCAGGCGGCCGTCGACGCGGCCGTGGCCCGGGCACGCGAGACCTTCGAGTCGGGGGTGTGGCGCAAGGCGCCCGCATCGCACCGCGCCAACGTGCTTTTCCGCGCGGCGCGCATCATCGAGGAACGCAAAGACGAGTTGGCCGCGCTCGAGTCGCAGGACAACGGGATGAACCTGACGGCCGCGGGCCACATCATCCCGGTCTCGGTAGACATGCTGAAGTACTACGCCGGCTGGGTCGGCAAGATCCACGGCGAGTCGGCCAATCTCGTCTCTGACGGCCTGCTCGGCACCTGGGAGACCTACCACACCTTCACCCAGCTCGAGCCCGTCGGCGTCGTCGGCCTCATCATCCCTTGGAACGGACCGTTTTTCGTCGCGATGCTCAAGGTCGCGCCGGCGCTGGCGGCGGGATGCAGCGCGGTCCTCAAGCCCGCCGAGGAGACGCCGCTGACCGCGCTGAAACTGGAGGAGATCTTCCGCGAGGCGGGTCTGCCCGACGGCGTTCTCAACGTCATCACCGGTTACGGCGAGACCACCGGCGCCGCGCTCACCGCGCACCCGGACGTCGACAAGATCTCGTTCACCGGGTCGACGGAGGTCGGTCGGCTGATCGTGAAGGCGGCGGCGGGGAACCTCAAGCGGCTCACCCTCGAGCTCGGTGGCAAGTCGCCGCTGATCATGTTCGACGACGCCAACCTCGACAAGGCCATCATGGGCGCTGGCATGGGCCTGCTCGCCGGCTCCGGGCAGAACTGCTCGTGCACCTCGCGCATTTACGTCCAGCGCGGCATCTACGACAAGGTGGTCGAGGGCCTCGCGGGATTCGCCCAGATGCTGCCGATGGGCGGCAGCGATGATCCGGACTCCGTGCTGGGCCCGTTGATCAGCGACAAACAACGCAAGCGGGTCGAAGGCATCGTCAACGACGGCGTGGCCGGTGGCGCGCAGGTGATTACCGGCGGCAAGCCGATGGACCGCAAGGGCTACTTCTACGAGGCGACGATCATCACCAACACCACACCCGACATGCGTCTGATCAAGGAAGAGATCTTTGGGCCGGTGGGCTGTGTGATCCCGTTCGACGACGAGGACGAGGTGATCGCCGCCGCGAACGACACGCACTACGGGTTGGCCGGTTCGATTTGGACCGAGAACCTCTCCCGCGCCCACCGCGTCGTGAATGAGCTTCGCGCGGGCCAGATCTGGGTGAATTCCTCCCTCGCGGCGGACCCGTCGATGCCGATCAGCGGCCACAAGCAGTCGGGCTGGGGCGGCGAGCGTGGCCGCAAGGGTATCGAGGCCTACTTCAACACCAAGGCCGTCTACATCGGCCTCTGACCGGCCTTCATCGAGTCGCGAGCGTAAGCACACGACGGAAACTGGCTTGGTTTTTCGCAGTGGACTTACGCTCGCGGCGTCTTGCGCGCTAAGCCCGATCCCTCCGTACTCACCGGTCTGGTCGCCACCTGAGCGGCACGTGCACCGGGAACCAATCGTCGAAAATCACTGCTGGCCGAGCGCTGTAGGCTTTGGGATGCCACGCTCTGGGGACATCGCCACCGTTCCAGTCGAACCAGAAAAACGGGACCTCGGCAAGCCACACCTCAAAGAACGCGCTCAGCAGATCCCGGGCCAGATGCGACGCAGGACAACGGTGCGGGCCTCCCCCAAAACTCCAATGACGTTGCGGACCATTCAGTTTGATGCTGTGACCGGACATGTCGTCGGTCTCGTCACGGTGAACCAGCCCGACACACAACTCGACGGGGGACGCGGCTGGGATCGTCGTGTCGCCGATTGTAATGCTGCGACTGGTGATTCGTGAGACGGTCTTCGCCCCACCATCCAACCGCAGCAGCTCCTCGATGAACCTGCCTTGCCGATCTGGGTTTTCGCGTAGCTCCCGCTGAAGTATCGGCTGCCGCGCCAGCACCGCCAATCCGGCCTTGATGGCTAGTGACGCAAAAATCACCCCGCGGCCCACCGAGCCCATCACTCCCAGTACTTCTAGGTCGGTGAGCGGTTCGGTGGCGAGAAGGCTGATCACATCGGGGCCGCCCTGTGGCGCTCGGCGGATCGCCCCCACCAGTTCGACGTTGACCGCGTCGGGAGCGAGGTCTGTAGGCAGCCCGCAGATCGTGACGAATGCTGCGCGCCAGACAACGTCAGCGACACCCGCACCATCGCAGCTGTCCCGTCTCGCCGCTACGGCGCCGACGATTCTTTCGATGATCCCCCGCACGGGCCTCAGCATGTCCCGCGAATTCCCCGGCGTGAACAACAGCTCGACCATTATTTTCCGGTAAGGCCCGAAGGGCGGGTTGCCGGGCATCAGTTCGCCCTGGCGGCTGGCGAAAGTCTCGCCATCGCGTATGGCGGCGAGGACGTCGTCGCGGCGCCATAGCACGTATGTGCCGTCTGGCTCCCTCAGCACTCTTTGACCGGCCCGCTGTGCGGCGGCCAGCCAGTCCCGAAAACCCGCGGCTGCATCCTCGTCGGACCGCATGACTTCCAGCGCGGCCAGATCGGCGTCGCCACCAGACTCGATCATTGCGCACCAATGACTTTCACGCCACCACCTAAAACTCCGACACCGCAAGTTTATCCGCAGGAAGCCCGTCGTAGCTCAACGACCGCCGAACACTTGGAGCAAAACGCCTGACAGACCGCTGCGGCAGGCGCGAGCGCGGACAGCCGCGCAGGCAGGGCGGGCGCTAGCGCGAGCGTAAGCACACGACGGAAACTGGCTTGGTTTTTCGCAGTGGACTTACGCTCGAGGGCGTCCTTGGCCCGCGGCAGGCTCAACGAAATGATCGCGCCGAGGCAAACTCTGGGCAACAGCCGCGTGCGGTGGCATCGTTGCGACCTGTGCGGGTGTGGCTGAGTGGTTAGGCAGCGGCCTGCAAAGCCGTACACACGGGTTCAAATCCCGTCACTCGCTCCAAATCAGAGAGACCGTTTCGCGACGGCGTCGAGATAGAACCATCGGCCGGCGCGGCGCTCGAAGCGGCTGCGCTCGTGCAAAATACCGCCGCGGCCGGCGGATTCGTAGCGGGCGGTGAATTCCACCTCCCCGGCATTGTCGTCGGCCCCGCCCGCGACGGTGTCGCTTACCTCTAGGCCGGTCCAGGTGATGCTGGGGTCAACGGTCACCTCGGGTGGCCGGGTACGCGGATGCCAGGTGCGAAATAGGTAGTCGGCGTGGCCGCGCGCAAATGCAGAATACCTCGAGCGCATCAACGCCTCGGCCGTTCGGGCCTGCAACTCACCGTCATGCAAGGGCCCGCAACACGCGGGATAGGTTTCGCCGCTGCCGCAGGGACACGGTTCGTTCATGCCACGACACTGACACACCCTTACGGCGACTCCCCCGGCGGCGCGGCGCCGGCCGCATCCTGCAGCACCTGCTGCAACTTGTCGAGGGGATCGCCGTTAGCCGGGTCGAGCCGTCGTGGCGGGATCTCACGGCCGTCGGGTGCGACGGCGACGAGCGGCGGCGGGGGACCGCGTACGCGCCGACGAACGCTACGCGAGTGCGCTGGCCGTCGTCGACGCCGCGCCGGGCGGCTGCTTTTCCGGCAACGCCGACCCGGACCCGCAACGGCGCGCCATCCGTGACGACGCGGCAAACAGGTTGGCGGTTAAGAGAAGTGCGCTCAACGCGCCGCCGGAAGCGCCGCGTCGGCTCGCACCGCGCTCCCATCGCCGCGGGCGAACGAGGAGGCGGCCCAATGCCCCACCACGGCAACCG
>NZ_LZMG01000398.1:0-22492 GCF_001673615.1 Mycobacterium sp. 1245499.0 | reverse complement strand
CGCCGGCCCCGCAGAACAAATCTGTGAGGGTGAGCGTCATGCGGTTCTACCGAGAGTTTGGAGCCATTCATCCGCCGCCGATACCCGCAGATCGAAAAGCCCTCGCAGGTCCGGGTTTTCATGCATCAGCAGCCGGGCATAGAAAGCGCGGTAGGAGTTGTTGAGTTTAAACTCAGGGTCCGAAGTGGCTAACGCGAGATCCCAGCGTGCTCGTTCGAAGAGGGCGCTGATGCCGAGTTTCCGGCCGTTGGTTTGGGCGACCCATTCCCGGGCGAGGCGTAGGAGTGTGGTGTATACCTGCGGGTTGTCTCGGTGGAACGCTTCGAAGCGGTCGGCGATGGTGGGGTCGAATGACAAGGTGAGCTGGCCGCCGCTCATAGCACCGCCCCGTTCACGTGCCCATCAGAGATCACCTGTACCGGTGTCACGCACTGCGCCAACAGAGCATGCACATGCGCCCGCGCTGTTTTCTGCTGCGCGATCGTCGGAGCGCACTCAGTCGCTGCTTCCGTGATCAGCCGGTCGGCTTGCTCGTAATGCCACTGTGGGGATCGGGTGGTCATGGGTATGTCCTGTCGAGGTGTACGAGCCGGTTGTCGGCGATGGGCGGGGCGCAGAACTCACCCGGGGGTGATCCGCAGACGCAGCATTCGCCGGCGAGCGCGGCCTTCACGTGGGGGCTGTCGGGTTTGCCGAGTTCGTCGAACAGGTTCGGCGAGTGGATGATCGGCATGGGTTTAGCCGGCGAGGCGGAGGCAGGTGTTACCGGTGCCGCTAGAGCGGAGGTACACGTTGCTGCCCGTCCCGAACAGCTGCGTGATCGCGGCCCGGCAGTCAGCTGAGTTTGTGTAATTCTCCGAAGAGACCGCCAGGACACGGCCATTGAGTCCGTTGCGTGCCGTCCACCGCCACCGCTGCGGGCGGCCAGCCAGTCGGGCAAGCGGGTTCTTCGGCGCCTGTGTGAGATCGACGTAGATCAGCGGGTTATCGGACATGGGCGGTTCCTTCTTTCACTGCGGGTTTGGTGTCATGTAAATTTCCGAGGTTGTCCATCCACACCCAGAAGCCCCGGTACAACACGGGAACGTCTGCGGGGTCATCGGTTTGGCGGACCAGCCACCCATACGTCAGGGCTTCCGCGCGTTGGGATTCGATCCGGGCATGGCAGTCGTTGCAGACCCAGAGGGCGTTGGCGGGCTGGTTGGATTCGGGGCGTTTCGTCCCGCCGGCACCCCGCGGTCGACGATGGTGAGCCTGTGCGCCGAGGTGCAGATCACACACCTCACAGATCCGGTCGGCTCGGACGATGATGATCCCGCGGGTCGTGGGAGTGAAACCGGTCATCACTGTTCCTGCGTTTCTGGTTCTGCTTCCGTTTCGATGAATCCCGGTTCGATGGCGTGGACTTCCATACCTTGGGATTTGTAGAGGTCGCTGCCGCTGCGTTCGTCGGCTCTGATGGCCAGGTCGAGTCGTGTGGACTTCGGGGCCAGTTTCAGTACCTGTTTGAGGGCGGTTTTGCGTTCCATCCAGCGTTGTGGGTCGTCGATGTCGCCTTTGGTGCCGACGCGGCCGCCGCGCAGTTGTGCGATGGCTTCTGGTTTGAAGACGTCCCACATTGGTTGTGCACCTTTGACTCCGACGATGGCGTAGTAGGCGATGGGGTCGCCGCGGTCTCCGTCGGATTCGACGTGCTCGAGGATCGGGCTGAGCCCTTTTACGTAGCGGAAGTGGTCGTTGGCGCAGACGAGTTGGGCGTCGAGCCGGTCGGCGTGGGGTGACTGCCAGAACAGTTTCGCGACACCGTTGTAGCCCATGATGAATTGGCATTCGACGATTCCGCGTTTGCGGTCACGGTATGGGACAAGCCACGCTTCACCGTTGACTCCGGGTTCAAGCCCGAGCGCGGAGGCGGTCAACAACGCGCCGGCGAACGATTCCTGGGTGCATTGAGTCAGCATCGGGTTCTTGCGCACTTCGGTCATCACAAGTCGGCAGATCCGGTCAGGGTCCATGCCTTTCGGCAGTGCGCGCCCGATTTCAGGCTCGAGCATTTTGAGCAGCTTTCCGGTGGTCATCTGCTTATCGGCGCCCTGCGCGACAGGCTTGTACTCGGGTTGCGTAGTCATGATGCCCCTTCAAGTAGTTCACCGATGGTTGGTTGGCTGTTGCCTATTGCCCAGTAGGGCAGGCTGATTGAGGTGATTCCGGGGATATATCCAGGCCAGTCGTCCAACTCGGTGCAGCGGGCGTAGGTGTCGATGGCATTGCGGGCCAGCCGGGCCCCTTCAATCATCGCCTCGGCGTCGAACTCGACCACCGACACCAGATAGGGGGGTTCCTTCTCAACGGCCACGAGGATGAACGCAGCTCCGTCGTCGAGTCCGAGAAGCCTTGCCACGTAGACGTAGAACGCGGCCTGTAGGTGGTATTTGTAGTCAGCAGCCCGCCGCGCGAACGCTCCCGGTTCAGCAGTGACAGAGGTCTTCAAATCCACCAGCCAGAGCCGCCCGTCACGGGTCGTCATCCAGTCTGGCCGCGCGCGCAGCTTCATGCCGGTATCGGGATCTGTTGCGAATAGGGACTGTTCAGCTTCACCGTCCGTGAAAAGATCAGCGGCTACTGGATGTTCACGAATTGCCCCGCGCATCAACACAGCCATCCGGTACTCGTCACCCAGCACCGGGATTCTGCCTTCGGCATGAGCGGCGTCGCGTGCGTCTCTGGCGGCTTTGGTGCGCCAATCCGTTGCGTCAACCAGTGCCAGTTCGGATCCTTTGCCTAGGACAAGTGCGTGAACCAGGTGACCAAAGTCAAAGTGCGGCTTTGGCTCAGGAGGGTTGTCGCGACGTTCTTTGAACTTCGCCGGCACCGAAGGAGGCAAAAGCAGTTTCGCCCCAGATGCAGACAGAGCCGGATCTGCGTGGTACTCCATGTCCGAAAGGTCCGCGTAAACGCCGTCGGCCCTCACAACTCGTCCTCCCTGATGGAATCACCGCAGTCGATGCAGACGCCGCCCCCGCCAACAGCACGCCGATAGTCGTGCCGATAGCAGGGGGTGGATTCCATGTGCCGCAAGGCATCGCGGTGCTCTTCGCGCTCCCACTCGTAACTCACGCCGCCTCCTTGTAGCGGCAGCCGCAGGCGACCACGGTGGACAGTTCCCAGATCGGCCGCGAGACACCGCGGTGGCTGCGATACACGTCGGCGCAGCGGATGACACCCTTGCCGCCACACAGCCGGCACGGCCCGCTCACCGGACGGCCTGGGTGTAGAGGGTGGCGATTGTGTCCACCCACCGCACAGCGTCCTCGCGGGAGCAGGCGTGGACCTTGTGGGGCTGCGGCATCCCCGTCGCGTCGGTGACGGGCTTGCACACGTACAGGCGCCAGTCGTTCAATTCTGTTGGGCGGTAAGCCCCGACGATCGGCACATCATTCGAATCCACGGCGATGATTCGTTGTGTGTAGGCGTCCTGCTCCGGGCATATCCGGTACAGCGGCATGGTGGCGGTCATGACGCCGCCAACGCGATCGTCCAGGGCTCACCGCTCGCGAGGCAAGGCTTCCCGGATTTGTCCATGTGACCGGCGATGTTGCCCCGGTCGGTACGGCGGGCGTACCGCCAACAAACAGGGCAGCGTGGATGACTCATAAGGAATCCCCTTTACGCCAACCACATTCGATAAGAGTGCGGGCACGGTCTTGGTATATGACTCGGAGGTTGCAGTCATACGAGATGGTCCCCGCTGGGTAGGAGACAGCAAATAACTGCTCAGCAAGCTCAGTCACCAGGGCCTCGCGCTCGGCTGTTTCGCGTTCCTCGGCCTCGATGACTTCCGCCTCCGTGCGGAGTTCCTCAGCTGACCATGGGGCGCAGGCCGGGTTGGGGTAGTCACGCCCGCTGAGCTTCACGAGAGTCTCAGCAGCCGCACGCAACTCGTCAGCGAAACTCATGCCGCCGCCCCCGGTTCGTGTTCGAAGATCCAGTCGACGGCAGCCCAAGCAGCCTCGAGATACGTCCGGGATGGCTGCTTGTCGATTTCCTGGCCGGGCCGGTAGTTCACCCAGATCGCAGCCCGCATAGACCGGGGCAGCATCCGCCAATGCCTGCCGCACATCAGGGTTTTCGGCGGCACCGGTGTGGTGCAGCGCAGCGCGTGACACGCGTGTACGTGGCGGTTCATACCGTCGCCCCCACTCCGCTAGTGCGCGGCGCATAGGTGTCCGCAAAGCGTTGAAGCAGGGCGACGTGCCTCGGGCATTGGACTTGCACACCCACGGCTAGGGCTTCGCCGGCCTGGTAGGGGGTGAAGCCGGAGTCGTTCTGGATGCCCTGCAAGACACCCTCAACCCCCGGCAAAGTCGGATATTTATCGAGAACAGCACACATCGCGGGTGCCGACGCGAGCGCGTACCGCATCACTTGCGGCTCAATGGATCCCGGGTCAGCGTGGGCCGGGATCGAGAAGTACACGGCGAACGTGAGTAGCGCGCTGGCCGCCCACACCCACAACCACCAGGGCAGGAGGCGGGTCACAGGGCACGCAACCGGAGCGCGGTGTGCCCTGTGATGGCGTTCTCAACCGCGGCCGAGAGTTGCCGCCACCGCTCGATCGTCATGCACATGTTGGGGCCGACGTTCCCGAACGGGTTCATCCGCACCAACGCCCCGTTGCGGTCCTCGCTGATGGCGACATTTGGGGGGCCGTCTGGGTCGACGAAGCCACCGAGTGTGGCCCACGTCCGCTTGTGCTCCGGGCTGATATTGTTAGTAGCGTCCACTTCGGGAAACCAACCTTTCCTGTTATTGGGCTTGGCCTCGTCCCGGTCCACAGCCGGGCCGGGGCCACTTACAATTCGGCTGCGGCTGCGGCCGACAACCTCTGCGCCAGCGCCTCCCACCCATCCGGGACAGGAGAGGTCAACGCGAAACCCCGCACCGCGTAAGCGGCGTCAGTCAAATCAAGCGCGCTCAGGGGTGCGGGCTGCCCAGCCAAGGTCGGGGGGGCAGGGCTGGGCAGCCCACCATCTGCCGGGGACCCGCTGACGGGTGCGGCGCCACTCGCGGCAGAAGATTGGGTTCGTGCGAACTCGGCATCCGGCCAGCCGTCATACGCGCGGCCTTGCGGCCAGAGCGCATCCTCGAGGGATTGGATTGCGCCGCGAGCGGCCGGACTTAGCGGCTCAGTAACTTCCTCTTGGGCTTCCTGCTCCGCGAGCTGGTCGGCCCACAGCTTGTCCGCGGGGTCGGAGAAGTCGAACAGGAAAGCAATCGACTCGGCTGCGTCAACGGCCAGGCTCACCAGACCGCGCACCACACCACACACACTCATCGCGACTTCTCCCAAGCCAATCGCTCTGCCAGATCAAGGTTTTGGGCACGAAGCCGAGCGGATTCGACACGCTCGGCCTCGGCAGCACAGAGGGCCTGCGCCTTCTCACGGCGAAGCCTGTTGTTCTCGCGGCGCAACGCCACGATCTCCGCGGTGTTGTCATCGATGTCACGCACCGTCGCTGCGATCGACGGGCGCACCGCATAGGGCTCGAACGTGTGGATGCCGCTCATGACGCCGACTGCTCCAAATCCGGCCAGATGAGATCGGCGACGGCGTCTAGTGCTGCGCGCTGGGCCTCAAGCCGGGCACGCTCATCGGCTGTGAGTTGACGGACAGTAGACCCAACCGGAGAGGTTGGCCGGCTCGGCGTGAGGATGGGCGGGCGAGCGGCGCGGCCGCGGCGAAGGTTCTCGGTGTTGGTTACCGGCTCGAGGTGCGCCGGGTTGCAGCAGAGTTTGTTGCGGCAGAGGTGGTCGATCGTGAGCCCGTTAGGGACAGGGCCGACGAGCAATGTGTATGAAAGTTTGTGGGTCGACCAAGTCCGCTTTTGGTAGCAGACGCTGCCGTAGCCATTCGTAGAAGCGGCCGTCCAGGTCCAGCAGATCGGGTCGAGGTCGGGCACCGTGCAGTCGTCAAACCGGATCTTGGTTTGCATGTTGACGGGAAGCTGCTCGGGAATCATGACGCGAGCCGCTTAACCCGGCGCTGCGACCGCTGGGATATCCCCGCAACGATCGACATTGGCTCTATGTCATCGACGGCTGGCTTCTCCGGGGCCGCCGCAGTGTTTCCGTTGGTGTTGCTGTACTTGGCAAGCATGTAGTCGATGTCTGCGTCGCTCATGCGCCAATAGCGGCCGAACTTGATGCCGTGCAATTCCCCGCTGTTGAGCCGCGCGGAGAGCCAACGGACGGGGTCCTTCCATTCGGCCGGGAGATATTCCGCCGCGACGACCGCGAGGGCGTGTGTCTTCCGCTGATTCATGCGGGCACCTTGTTCTTGTCGACTGGCGTGCTGCTGGTTGACTCGTGGACCGCAAAAAGGATCTCGAGTGGAACGTCGAGGGTCTCCGCGATGCGCTGGGCGGTGATGGGTTTGCAGCTAGTGCGCCGGCCGGACGTGAGGTGCGAGATGAACCCGCGGGTGCAACCTACCGAGCGCGAGAGTCTGTCGAGGCCGATGCCTTTTTGTTTCATCAGGGCCTTGAGCGTGTCCCCGCTGTGTAGGCGCATCCATGTCCCCCTGGGCCAGCGTTTTCGTCGGTGCATGTGAGTCTCCCTTGTAGACGGCTATCTGTCAAGCAGTTCCTGACAAATGTACGTCTACTGGTAGACGCTGTGCAAGTACTTACATGACTGTAGTTCAGCAGTACAGGGGTTTTGTGACGCATCGCACACATGCTTTTGGTAGACGGGATGACGTAGATTAAGTGTCGTCCACTGGTAGACGGGGGTTGTATGGCTGCGGTTGACCGCACTCACAGCACGGCAAAAACTGATTCCGTGCCGACCATCAGGGATCTCATCCGAAGCGCACTCGACTCCGGGCGCAGCGTGCGCGACCTTGAACAAGACTCCGGATACCGCGTCAAATTCCAGACCTTCCAAGAACTCGCGAACCACGCTCCCCGCCAATTCCCCAAAGAAATCAAGACCATCACCGGCATGGCCCAAGCACTCAACGTCTCCGAGACCGCCGTCGTGCTGGCCTACGCGAAGGGCCTCGGCATACCCGTCGAAGGGCTGAACAACACGTTCGCGCTGCGACTGCCGCCGGACGTCAACTCAATCGAGCCCGAGATGCAGAACGCGATCATCAACATGGCCCGCGCGGCCGTCAGACAACGACGCATAGAGCCCAATCCGGACGCGCCACCGCTGTAAGTCACTGGCCGATCAGTTGGCGTTGCTTCTGCCGCCAGGAATGGCTCGACGCGTAAGCAAACGACATGGCGATGATGCCGTCGCCGACCCAGAACAACTGCCCGCAGTTGATGTCACTACCGAGCGTCACGATGCGGAGCACACAGGCGGCCACGCCGATAGTGCAGCCACCGATGTAGATCGTCGCGGTACGCCGATTGCGGGGATCCCGCCGAAGCAGCCAGAGCGGCAGGATCGTTGCGCCTAAGAGATAGGCAATGAAGCCACACGCCAGTGCCCAGTAGGCGGTGAGATAGTTGTCGAGTGGGCAGTCGAAGAAGTCTGCCCAGTTCCTATCGGCCTGGGGACTCTTGACGATGAGAGCCATCGTGACCGCTACGACCAGCGTCATAGGCCGAGCGAAGTGCTTCGTGAAGGCCGCGCGCAGCTGGTCATCGGTGATATTAAGGCGGCTGGCGACATTCACGCCAATCAGTCCGGCAGCGGCGATGTTAAGGCAGTGCCCGATGTAGGTGTCAAGGTTCCACTGGCCGAACACGCCGTGCAGGGCTCGACCGACGGTTGCTCCGGATGCCGGAGACATAAGGAGCAGGGCGGCGAACTGCAGGATGAGGCTGACGGTGATGGTGCGTTCGGTCAGTTTCGCGTGTTCGTCTTCGGGCCTAAGCGTTCGCCTACGGACCCAGATAGCCCATGCGAGATACGTGCAGGAAATGGCAATGACCAACGTCAACTTAAGACCCCCCAGGTGATTAAGTTTCTGAATGAATAGACGAGACAACACATTCGGGTGCTGTTGACGGGTACGTTAACCCCGAGTTCACGCCACGCCGACGGTTTCCCGGAATTCTCTATGAGTTCACAGCTTCCACAACTTGCCGGGGCCAGGGATGTCTGTGTCAACCGGTCAGGGGGCGAGAATCTTGCCCATCACGTCGGCGGCGGCTTGATGGCTGGTCCGGTCAACGTGCCCATAGATATCAGCGGTGACCTTGATGCTTTCATGGCCCAGGTGACGGGAGACTGTCATGATCGGGACGCCGGCGTTGAGCATCCAGGAACCGCAAGTGTGGCGCAGCGCGTGGGGGGTCGGCGGCGGGTCAAGTTTGGCGCGGGCAACGGCCTTGTCCCACACACGCCGCCGAAACCCCTGATACCGCACCTGTCGCCCCGCACGATTCACAAACAGCCACTCATGGCTGTAGTCGAGTTTGTCCAGGACCGACTTCGGGACATTGATCATCCGATCGGACCGCTTCGTTTTCGTCTTCCCGATGGTGTAGCCCTTCGAGCTGTACTTCACTGCACGCCGGATGCGCACCGTGCCTGCGGTGCGGTTGACGTCGTCTGGACGCAGCGCAGTCGCTTCACCCCACCGGCAGCCCGCTGCGACAAGGAACTCCACGAACGGCCGCCACGGTTCGGTCGTCGCCGCGAGCAAGGCGTCGAATTCCTCTACCGACAGCATGCGCAGATCGCCATCCTCACGGAATTCATCCGAGTCGCCCGTGATACGGGGAAGCCGACGCCCGGCCGCAGGGTTGGAAGGGATCTCACCCTTGATCACCGCGGCGCCGAGCGCACCGGACAGGAACCCGTGCTTGTTCTTGATCGACTTCGGTGACAGAGGTTTACCTGTCTTCGGGCTCGGTGTGGTCTCCATGTGTTTGACCCAGCGGCCAATGTCTTCGGCTTTCAGCGCGGTGAGCGGGATGTGCCCGAAGAACGGCTCAATGTCGAGCCGCAGATACCGCTCGTAGCTGTCCAGCGTCGACTGCTCAACACCAGTCAGGTCGTCGATGTGCCGACGGCACCATTCGGCGACGGTGATTTCAGAAGTGCGGTGCCGCCGCGGCGCCGGGTCCACGTTGTACATCTCGAGGGCGCGGGCGGCGCCGTGCGCCTCGACGGCAGCTTTGAAGGCCTGTGCGGTTTTCTCGGTGTCGAACGTCAATCCGCCTTGCCGGTTACGGCCGGTGTCGGGGTCGCGGATCTTGTAGACCACCAGGTAGGCGGTGGTGCCGTCGCCGCGCGGCCGCTTGACGAGCGATGCCATGTGATTGACCGTAACACGGCACGCGGGGTGACAAAGTGATTGACAAACGTTCGGCGAGGTGTTTAATGGGTGTTGACCTGCTAAAACTCGGTGGAGCTAAGGGGACTCGAACCCCTGACCCCCACACTGCCAGTGTGGTGCGCTACCAGCTGCGCCATAGCCCCGAGAAGTCGTGCCCATCGAAGCTACACCACCGGTAACCGTCCATCAAAGTTGCTGCTAGACCGGCTCCACGTCCGCCTCGGAGGCCAGCAGATCGGCCTCGAGATCCGCCGCCGTCCGGGTCTCCGGCGCCACCACCCAGCCGATGGCGGCGATCAGCAGGACGATCCCGCTGATGACGAAACCCCACATGTAGCTGAACTGCTCGGCGGCCCAACCGACCGCCATCGACCCGACAATCGCGCCCAGGTCCGACATCATCTGCACCGTCGCCACCGGAAGACCCGCCCGCGCCTCATTGCCCAGGATGTCGGCGACGGCGGCCTGCAACGGTGACATATAGATGCCCGTCATCGCCCCGACCACGCCCGCCGCCACCATGAACACCGGCAACGACGAGACGAAACCCAACCAGACGGTCGCCGCCCCGGACGTCACCAGCCCGATGATCAACAGGGTGCGCCGCCCCATCCGGTCCGACAGGTAGCCGCTGGGGATGACCGCCAGCGCGTTTCCACCCGCGAACGCCGCGAGCACCACGCCGATGATGCCGATGCCCCGGCCCATCACATCGGATATGAACAGCGGCACCAGCGCGACCCGTAGGCCGAACGCGGACCAGCCGGTCGCGAAATTCGACAGCAACGCCGAGCGGTACGCGCGCACCCGCAGCGCCTCGCGCAGCGTCACCGTGGATCGCGTCGGGGGTGGCGGCGCAGCCAGCGCCGAGTTCCGCAGGCTGTAGAACAGCACCACCGCGACGGCCAGCATGGCGACGCCGTAGACCACGAACGGAGCGGTCAACCCCCAACCCGCCGCCAGGCCGCCCACCGCCGGGCCGCCGACCGCGCCCACCATGAACGAGGTGGTGAACAGCCCGGCGATCCGGCCGCGCGCATCGGGAGGGCTGATGTGGATCATCAGCCCCAGCGCCGAGACGTAAAACATCGTCGACCCGATGCCGCTGAAAACCCGGCAAAGCATTAACTGCCAGTAGGCCTGGGAAAAGGCACACGCGGCGGTGGACACCGCCACGATCAGCAAACCGCCGATGTAGATCCGCCGCTCGCCCAAGCGTTCGGTGAGCAGTCCACTGATCGGCGCGAAACACAACCTGCTCAATGAAAAGACGGTGACCAAGAAAGTCACCGCCTTGATGCTCACCCCGAACGTGCGCGCAAAGGTCGGCAGCGCCGGCGAGATCACGCCGTAGCCCAGGGCGATCATGATATTCGCCCAGCTCAGGATCCAGACTTCGCGCGGCAGCCGGCTAGAACGGGATGCACGTCCCCCCGGGCGGGCACGACGGAGGGAAAAGGTCACCCAATGACTTTATTAACCACCTCGCGCGCGGTTTCCTGCACCTGGGCCAAATGCTGCGGCCCCTTGAAAGATTCCGCGTAAATCTTGTACACGTCCTCGGTGCCCGACGGGCGCGCGGCAAACCACGCATTGGCCGTCGTCACCTTCAATCCGCCCAGTGGTGCGCCATTGCCGGGCGCCGCGGTCAGCTTCGCGGTGATCGGCTCCCCCGCCAATTCGGTCGCGGTCACCTGGTCGGCGGAGAGCTTCGACAGACGCGCCTTCTGCTCGCGATCGGCGGGCGCGTCGACGCGCGCGTAGTAGGGCGTGCCGTACTCGCCGGCCAGCTGCTGGTAGCGCTGCGACGGACTCAGCCCGGTGACGGCGAATATCTCGGACGCCAGCAGCGCCAGGATGATGCCGTCCTTGTCGGTGGTCCACACCGAGCCGTCCCGCCGCAGGAACGACGCCCCGGCCGACTCCTCGCCGCCGAAGCCGATGGTCCCCTCGATCAGGCCGTCGACGAACCACTTGAATCCGACCGGCACCTCGATCAGCTTGCGGCCGAGGCCGGCGACCACCCGGTCGATCATGGACGAACTGACGGCGGTCTTGCCGACGGCGATACCGCCCGGCCACGACGGCCGCCGGGTGTAGAGGTATTCGATGGCCACCGCGAGGTAGTGGTTCGGGTTCAGCAGACCCCCATCGGGCGTGACGATGCCATGGCGGTCGGAGTCCGCGTCGTTGCCGGTGGCGATCTGATACCGATCGCGGTTGGCGATGAGGCTCGCCATCGCGTCCGGCGAACTGCAGTCCATCCGGATCTTGCCGTCGTGGTCGAGGGTCATGAACCGCCAGGTCGCGTCGACCAGCGGATTGACCACGGTCAGGTCCAGGCGATGCCGCTGGGCGATCTCGCCCCAATAGTCGACGCTCGCCCCGCCCAGCGGGTCGGCGCCGATGCGCACCCCGGCGTCGCGGATGGCATCGAGGTCGACCACGTTGGGCAGGTCATCGACATAGTTGCCGAGGTAGTCGTGGCGCTGCACGGACTGTAGCGCGCGGGCCAGCGGAACGCGCTTGACCCCCGACCCGTCGCGCAGGATCTCGTTGGCGCGCTTGGCGATTGCGTTGGTGGCGTCGGTATCGGCCGGTCCGCCGTTGGGCGGGTTGTATTTGAAGCCGCCGTCCGCGGGCGGGTTGTGCGACGGCGTGACCACGATCCCGTCGGCCAGCGCGTCGGTGCGCTCCCGGTTGTAGGTGAGGATGGCGTGGCTGATCGCCGGCGTGGGCGTGTAGCGGTCCCTACTGTCGACGACGGCCACCACCTCATTGGCGGCCAGCACCTCCAGCGCCGACACCCAGGCCGGCTCGGAAAGCCCGTGCGTGTCCCGGCCGATGAACAGCGGACCCGTCACGCCGTGCGCGGCGCGGTATTCGACGATGGCCTGCGTGATCGCCAAGATATGCGCCTCGTTGAACGCGCCGCCCAGTGCCGAGCCGCGATGGCCCGACGTGCCGAACGCCACCTGCTGGGCGACGTCACCGGGGTCGGGCGCGATCGAGTAATACGCCGTCACCAGGTGGGGCAGATCGACGAGATCTTCGGGCTGGGCCGGCTGTCCGGCGCGAGGGTTGGCGACCATGGTTGTCAATTCTGCCCGTGTCCGCGTCCCCCCGGGCTGCGCCGGTCTGGACTTCGGCCATACGCTGCGTAGCGCACCGGCAAACGAAGGGAACCGACGCCAGTGGCTCAACGGGACTATCGCGAATTGGCCGCGGTGTTCGCCGGTGGTGCGCTGGGGTCGGTGGCCCGTGCCGCGCTGAGCACGCTGGCCGGCGGCGACCCGGCGAGTTGGCCCTGGGCCACGTTCGCGGTCAACATCGTCGGGGCCTTCCTGGTGGGTTACTTCACCACCCGGCTGCTGGAACGGTTGCCGACGTCAAGCTATCGGCGGCCCCTGCTCGGCACCGGATTGTGCGGCGGTTTAACCACTTTCTCGACAATGCAGGTCGAGACGCTGCGGATGATCGAGCACGGTCATTGGGCGCTGGCCGTCTCTTACACGGTCACCAGCATCGTGCTGGGCCTGCTGGCGGTGCACCTTGCCACCAAGTTGGTGCGCCGGGTTCCGGTGCGCCGATGACGGCCGCCACCGTGACGACGGCTCTGGTCTGGGTCGGCGTCGCGCTGATCGGCGGCATCGGGTCGGTCCTGCGTTTCGTCGTCGACCGCACGGTGGCGCGGCGGGTGTCTCGGCCGTTTCCGTTCGGTACGCTGGTCGTGAATGTCAGCGGCGCAGCGCTTTTGGGCTTTCTCGGTGGCCTGGCGTTGAACAAGGAGGCGGCCCTGCTGGCGGGCACCGCCTTCGTCGGCGCCTACACCACGTTTTCGACCTGGATGCTGGAAACGCAGCGGCTCGGCGAAGAACGCCAACTCCGCGCGGCACTGGCCAACATCGTCGTCAGCGTCGCGCTGGGTGAGGCGGCGGCCTTCATCGGACAGCAGCTGGCACAGCAGCTTTGATGGCTGTTCAGCTATCGCGCTGACGCGGGACGTCCTCTGGAGTGCGAGGCAGCACGTACAGCGCCATCCGCCGATTCGACATCTGATGCTCACCGAGGAATGTGCAACCGCTGCGCTCACAGAACTTGCGCGCCAACACGTTGCGATGGTCGGGATCGAACATGATGCGGCGACATCGCGGATCGAGGGTGAGGATGCTGACCACCAGGTAAGGCAGCAGGTAGCTGACGTGGCCGCGCTCGATGTGGTCCAGATCGGCGACCGCGACGTGCAATCCCAGATCGTGCGGGTCGTGCTCATACCGTCGGGCGATGGAATCCTTTGCCGCCCTGTATAATTCGATATACGCGCGATCGACCCCGTCCAGGGTGGCGATGAAGGGACGCGAAAACGCGCCTTCCAATTGCGCCTGCAGATACCGATGCCAGCGCTGCACCGGCCAGTTGGACTCCCAGGCCTGCACCAGATGGGGCCGGCTCATCCACTCCGCGATCATTGCGGCGTCGGCGTCCGGGTCGACGACGCGCAGACCGTAGGGCTCGGGGAGGTCCGGGATGGGCGGCGGCGGGACGCTGCTGATCGCCTCGGGAAGATCGGTCAGTTCCCGCGGAAGGATGGGCTGGGCGTCACTCATCACTGGACTCAGCGCGGCTTGAGCAGCTTCGCCAGGACGGCCGCCTGGCTGATGTCCAGGTCGCGGGTCGCCGTCACCAGCGTGACCGGGCCCTGCTTGGCAAGCGCGCGCAACTCCTGCAGGGCGGCATTGCCGTGCAGCTCCTCCTTGTAGCGTGCCGCGAATTCGTCGAACCGGTCCGCGTCGTGGTGATACCACTCGCGCAGGTCCTTCGACGGCGCGACGTCCTTGCACCACATGCCCACTCGCGGATCGTCCTTGCGCACTCCCCGCGGCCAGACCCGATCGACCAGAACCCGCTGCCCCTCGCCGGGGCTGACTTCGTCGTAGACCCGCGCCACCTGGATGCGCCTTCTGGCGCTCATCCGTTCAGCGTAGCGATGGGCGCTTGTCGGTGGGCCGTTTATAATCGAATATACGTTCGAAGAATTGGCGGCGGTCGACCCGGCTGCCGACGAAGCGGCGCTGATCGAGCGCATCGCCGACTTGGAGTCGATCAAGTCTGCGGCGGCAGCGGGCCAGGCCCGAGCGGCGGCGGCCCTGGATGCGACGCGTCGGGCCGCCGAAGCGGCCGCCGGGGTGCCCGCGGCGCGCCGCGGCCGCGGCGTGGCCGGCGAGGTCGCGCTGGCGCGACGGGACGCACCCGCGCGAGGCGGCCGGCACCTGGGCTTCGCCAAGGCTCTGGTGTACGAGATGCCACATACGCTGGCGGCGCTGGAGAGTGGGGTCTTGTCCGAGTGGCGGGCCACGTTGATCGTGCGCGAAAGCGCATGCCTGGACGTCGAGGACCGCCGCGCCCTGGACGCCGAAATGTGTGCCGACCCGACGAGTCTGACCGGCATGGGCGATGCGCGCGTGGCCGTGACCGCGAAGGCGATCGCCTACCGGCTCGATCCGCACGCCGTCGTCGAGCGGGCGGCCAAGGCCGCGAATGACCGGACGGTCACCATTCGGCCGGCGCCGGACACGATGACCTATCTCACCGCGTTATTGCCGGTGGCCCAAGGGGTTTCGGTGTACGCGGCGCTGCGCCGTGAAGCTGACACCCGCGGCGACGGGCGGCCGCACGGGCAGGTGATGGCGGATACGCTGGTGGAACGAGTCACCGGGCGCTGCGCGACGGTCCCTACGCCGATCGCGGTCAACCTGGTGCTGTCCGACGAAACGCTGCTCGGCGGCGGCAATGCACCGGCCGACGTCTGCGGCTACGGTCCCATTCCCGCCGCGGTCGCGCGGAGCATGGTCGCACAGGCCGCCACCGACGATTGTTCGCGAGCGACCCTGCGCAGGCTCTACACGCATCCCCGAGCGGGGGCACTGGTGGCCATGGAATCACGGGCACGACTTTTCCCGCGCGCCCTCGCCGCGTTCATCGGGTTGCGCGATCAACGCTGCCGCACGCCCTACTGCGACGCGCCGATCCGGCATCGCGACCACGCACAGCCGTGGGCCGACGGCGGCCTCACCACCGCAGACAACGGCCTGGGCCTGTGCGAGCGCTGCAACTACGTCAAGGAGAACGCGGGGTGGAAGGTTAGCGCCGGTGTTGACGAAAACTACACGCACACCGCGCTTGTCACGACACCGACCGGCAAAACCTACCGGTCGGCGGCCCCGGCGCGTGGGCCCACGATCACCGTCAGCAAGCTGGAGATCCGCGTCGGTGTCGCGCTCGCGCGACACGCCGCATAGCGCTCAGTAGTGATAGGTGTCCGACGGCGCCGGCGAATGGTCCCGTTCTTCGTCGTCGAATTCCGACGATTCGATGCCGTACGCCCGGGCGAGCTCGAGAATCTTGGTCGCCCGGGCGATGCGCGGGAGGTCGGAGCCGTTGCGGATCTCTCCCCCGTCACGCTCGAACTCAGCGAAAAACTCTTTAGCCCACGAGATTTCGTCGTGTGAGGGTGACAGGCCCTCGTTCACCACGGCGCATTGGTCCGGGGTCAAGCAGATCTTGCCGGTCATCCCGAACTCCACGGAAACCGCCGTGGCCTCGATCAGCTTCAAAGCGTTGGAGCCGATCGTGGGCCCGTCGATGGCGCTGGGCAGGCTGGCCGCCTTGGCCGCGATCGTGAATCGCGACCGGGCATACGCCAACGTGCCCGGGTCTTCACCGAACCCCGTGTCGCGGCGGAAGTCGCCGATGCCGAAGGCGAGTCGGAAGGTTCCCTTCGCCGCGGCGATCTCGGTGATGCGCTCCAGGCCGCGGGCCGTTTCCACCAGCGCGACGATCGGCACGTTGGGCAGCCGTTGCGCCGTCTCGGTGACGTGGTCCACCGATTCGACCATCGCCAGCATCACCCCGCCGACCGGAGTGGCGGCCAGGGCGGCGAGGTCGTCCGCCCACCACGGGGTGCCGAAGCCGTTGATGCGCACCCAGTCGGTGTTCCCGGCGTTCAACCAGCGCACCACGTTGTCGCGGGCGGCGTGCTTGTCCTTGGGAGCGACCGCGTCCTCGATGTCGAGCACGACGATGTCGGCGCGCGAGTGCGCCGCGGCCTGAAACCGGTCGTCATGCGCACCGTTGACCAGCAGCCAACTCCGGGCCAACACGGGGTCGATGCGGAAACCGATGACGTCGTCGGAGTCCGGCGCGCTGCTGTTGACCTGCTCGTACATTCCCCAACCGTAGCGATATCGCAGACGGTTCGGCCGCCCGACCGAGCGAGAACTCGGGCCGGGCGGCCGTGCCACCTGATCGGATGTTCGAACTAGTTGATGCCCACGACCTCTTGCGCAATGGCCGCGACGCGCGTTTGGGCAGCTGAGACGACCCGCTGGCGATTCTTGTTCGCCTCCTCGTAGGCGATGATCGCCCGCACGTCGCTCGGGCTGGTGAGCTCCTTGACCGCGGCCGCCGCCTCGTTGACGTTGAGCTCGTCGTAGTTGGCGATGGGCAGCTCGTCGGCGTCGAGGACACCCACCGCGGCGCGCGCCGAGTGCAGGGCATCGGCGGTCTGCCGGGCGCCCTCGTTGCGAGTGACCTTCTCGGCCGCCTCGAGCGCGGCGTTACGCGACGCGGCGAGCGCTTTCGTCGCCACATCACCGGCGTGGGCGCCCCTGCCCACCAGGTCATTGATCGCCGGCCGCGCCGAACGCAGTGCGTCGGCGGCGCGGTCGATTCCGCGGGTCGACCACTCAACGGGCAGGTTGAACAGTTTCACCGCGGTCCCGGTCGCCGCCTGCAATGGCGTGCGCCGCAGCGCGGCCGGACCGCCGAGGGCGTCCTCGGCAAGGACGGTCGTCAGCCAGGCGACGGTGGCCGAGTGCGCAGTGATCAGCCGCGTCGCCAGGCTTTCGATCTCGGGGAGCTCGGCGGCGACGGCCAGCGCCTTGAGGTAGCGCGAGCGGTCCAGCAGCTGGTTTTCCAGCGCCAGATCACCCAAAAGCGCCTCATCGAAAGGTTGGGCCTGCTCGGTCAAGGCCTTGACCGCGGCTGCGGCGCGGCCCAGCAACGGGCCGACCACGTCGGGGACGCCACCGAGGTCCCGGATCGCCTTCTCGATTGCCTCCGATCGCTCACGCCCGTTCGAGGCGTTCTGCGTCAGCTCCCGTTGCACCGCCTCGGTGCGTGCCTGCGCGATGCGGGTTTCGGCGACCTGGATTTCGGTGTTGGTCAGCTGGTGCAGTGCGCGCAGCTGCGCAAGCACTGTGGTCTTGTCCGATGAAGTCATGAAGATTTCGCCTCCTGCGTTGATTACTTGGATCGGCACGAGAGCGCCTTGTTTCTGCGGCTACCCATTCGCCGGGGGGCGCTCAACATCTGCGGCGGACGTGTGACACATCTCGCTTTTTGGTTGGCGTCCGACCGGCCCGCCAATCGCTGCGGCGGTGGCCAGCAAACGAAAAAGGTCTGGCGTCGAGTTTCGGCGTGCTTTGCCGGGGTAGCCCACACCTCGCTACGTTGCGGCCATCGGTCGTGCGTCGCGTCATGCGGAGACTAGAGCATCCTGGTCCCGAAATGCGTGTCGATCAGTCGTTATGGCTCGATCAGCAAACTCACTAGGAGTAGAAATGCGTAAGACCATTGCAATCGTTTCAGCCACCGGAGCGCTGTTGTTCGGTGGCGCGGGTGTCGCCAATGCCTCCAGTGCTCCGGCGCCCTCGTCCACGACGACGACGTTGGCGGACAGCAACAACAACAATGACCAGCACAGCGACAAGACCGGGCTGTGGGGCCTGGCTGGCCTATTGGGCCTGGGCGGACTCGCCGGACTGATGCGCCGCAAGGACACGCCCGCCGGCACCGGCGTCGGGCCGGCCACCACCCGCGACCGCGGCGTCTAACTAACCCGCGCTTCCCAGATCCCCGTCGGACGTCCGCGCGGTTGACGGGGATCTGGGGACCCGCGCACTTGCACCCAAACACCCTGTGCCGCAAGCTATTTCAGCTGACGGTCGAGTGCCGGCGTGCGTCGCGCACGGTGAGGCGCCGTTTGGCGGCCTGTGCAGCGGGTATGCCCTGGATCAAGCCGCACACAGCCCAACGTGCGTTTCCCACTCTCTCCTCACAGGAGGTACGGCGATGGCCGAGATGATCATTCAGTCACCCGACGAAGTCGTCGCGTTCCTGAAAGCCCAGCACAACCTCATCGAGGACATGTTCGATCAGGTGCTGCACGCCACGGACCCGAAAGCGCGTGAAGAGCCGTTTGCGGCCTTGCGCCAGTTGCTGGCCGTCCACGAAACGGCCGAGGAAATGGTCGTGCATCCGCGGGTGCGGCGGGAGGACGACGCCGGCGACGCCATCGTGGATGCCCGTCTCAAAGAAGAGCACGAAGCCAAGGAGCTGCTCTCGCAAGTGGAGAAGCTCGATATCACCTCCCAGGAATTCATCGACGAACTCCGCAAGCTGCGCGAGGCCGTACTCGAGCATGCCCGGCAGGAGGAGAACGACGAATTCCCCGTGCTGGAACGCGAAGTGGACCCCGACGATCTCAAGCGGATGGGCGCGGCGGTACGTGCGGCCGAGGCCATCGCCCCGACGCGTCCGCACCCGGGCGTGGAGTCGGCGAAGCTCAACTTCGCGCTCGGGCCGTTCGCATCCATGCTCGACCGTGCCCGTGACCTGATCGGGAAAGCGCTCGGATAGAGCACCCGGGTTTTCCGTAGGCTCGATGAGATGAGCGTTGCCCCGGATACCACCGTCGCGCTTCAGGATCGGTTCTTCCGCGAGCTGCCGGAGATGGCGGTCCGCTGGCAGGCGGAGACGTTCCCCGAGTTGCGGCTGCTGGTGCTCAATGAGCCGCTCGCCGCCACACTGGGCCTCGACCCCGGCTGGCTGCGCGGCGCCGAAGGGCTGCGCTTCTTGGCAGGCAACCTGGTGCCCGACCGCGCCACTCCGGTAGCCCAGGCCTACGCCGGGCATCAGTTCGGCGGCTTTGTTCCGCGGTTGGGCGACGGGCGTGCGCTGTTGCTCGGCGAACTGGTCGACGGTGACGGACGGCTACGCGATGTCCACCTCAAGGGCTCCGGAGCCACCCCGTTCGCCCGCGGCGGTGACGGGCTGGCGGCGGTGGGGCCGATGCTGCGCGAATACATCGTCAGCGAGGCGATGCATGCCCTGGGAGTGCCCACGACGCGGTCGCTGGCGGTGGTGGCCACCGGGCGTCCGGTCCATCGCGAAGAAACGCTGCCGGGGGCGGTACTCACCCGAGTGGCAAGCAGCCATCTGCGCGTCGGCAGCTTCCAATTCGCCGCGGCCACCGGCAACCACGACCTGCTGCGCCGCCTCGCCGACCACGTGATCGGCCGCCACCACCCCGCTGCCGCCGGGGCCGAGAATCCCTACCTCGCCCTGTTCGAAGCCGTGGTCGCGGTCCAGGCATCGCTGATCGCCCAATGGATGCTGATCGGGTTCGTCCACGGGGTGATGAACACCGACAACACGACCATCTCGGGCGAAACGATCGACTACGGACCGTGCGCCTTCATGGAGGCCTACGACCCCGACACCGTCTTCAGTTCGATCGACTTTTGGGGCCGCTATGCCTACGGCAATCAACCCGTGATCGCCGGATGGAACCTCGCCCGGTTCGCCGAGACGCTGCTGCCACTGTTCTCGGACAACACCGAGCAGGCGATCGCGCTCGCCGAGCGGTCGTTCGGGATCTTCCAAACCCGCTACGACGCGGTGTGGTCCTCCGGGATGCGCGCCAAGCTCGGCTTGCCCGCCGACATCGACGCCGAATTCGCCACGGTGTTGGTGGAGGAATTGCTCCTGCTGCTCAAGCAGAATCACGTGGACTACACCTCGTTCTTCCGCCGGCTCAGCGACGCCGCGCGCACAGAAGCCAAGTCAGGCGCCGAACCCGTCCGCGGGTTGTTCGCCGACCTCGCCGGTTTCGACGCCTGGCTGACGCGGTGGCGGGCGCTGGGTCCCGACGCCGATGCGATGGATCGCACCAACCCGATCTACATTCCGCGCAACCACCTGGTCGAGGAGGCCCTCACCGCCGCGACGGCCGGCGAGCTCGGCCCGTTGGAACAACTGCTCGCAGCGGTGACGCAGCCCTATGCCGAACGGCCGGGTCTGGAACGCTACGCCACCCCCGCCCCCGAGGACTTCGGGAAGTACCAAACCTTTTGCGGGACTTGAGTTTAGGATAGCTTGGCGAGCTCGGCCTGCAGCCCGTCCAGGCGTCGCAGCGTCTGATCGCGAGGCTCCGTTGGCAGGTCCACCAACAGGTGTGTCACTCCCAGATCGCGATAAGCCTCGAGGTTCTCCGCCGTCGGTTCGCCACCGTGAAAGTGGATCACCGGCACGTCCTGGCCGGCCACCTCGCGCAACTGCTCGAGCGGAGCCGACAGCTCCTTCGCCGATGGTGTCATCGACAGCCACCCCGCGTTCAGCCGGGCGATGCGCTTGAAGCCCGCCGGCCCGCCGCCAAGATAAAGCGGCGGATAGGGCTGCTGCACCGGCTTGGGCCAGCTGTAGATCGGGTCGAAGTTCACGAATTCGCCGTGGAATTCCGCCTTTTCGTGGGTCCAGATCTCGATCATCGCTTCGAGCCGCTCGTCCACCACACGTCCGCGAACCGCGGGATCCACACCGTGATTGGCGATTTCCTCACGCAACCAGCCGACGCCCACACCAAACCGAAACCGGCCCTGCGACACCAGATCGAGCGATGCCACCTCTTTGGCCGCGTGGATCGGGTCGCGCTGGGGCACCAGCGCGATGCCGGTGCCCACCACGAGTCGTTCGGTGGCGACCGCCGCGGCGGTCAGCGCCACGAACGGATCCAGCGTGCGGTAGTACTTCGGCGGGATCGGCCCGCCGCTCGGGTACGGGGTCTTCGCGTCGACCGGGATGTGTGAGTGCTCGGCGAGGAAGAGCGATTCAAACCCGCGCTGCTCGAGCGCCTTGCCCAGATCGACGGGACCAATGCCGTCGTCGGTAACGAAAGTCAGCACACCGAAACCCATGACGCTTAGTCAACCGCATCGCCGTGCGGCTGTCAGCGCGACGTCGTTCCGGCGGCCAGTTGGCCGCCGTCGGTCATCGGGGCCAGACGCGCCATTCCGCGCAGGATCCAGGGGGTGCGCCGGGCCAGCACCGCCACCGCCCGGTCCGATCGACGCATCGAGGTCTGTGGGCCGGGCGTGGGTGCCGCGGCCAACTGCGCTTCCCGCGACGCTATGCCGGTGCCGTGGCGGTCGACGGCGACCAGCTCCCACTCGCCCGGTACACCGCGCAACTCAACGAGACCGCGCTCCCGGAAACCGATCCCGGAGCCGACCACCAGGTCACGAACCGTGCGCGACACCAGGATTTCCCCACCACCGGCTTGACCGAGGATCCGGGCCGCGATGTGCACGGCGATGCCACCGATGTCGGTGTCCATGAGTTCGCACTCGCCGGTGTGGATGCCGATGCGAATCTCGACGCCCAGTCTCTCGACACCGTCGCGCAGGTTCTCGGCGCAGCGGATGCCCTGGGTGGGCGCGTCGAAAGTGATGAGGTAGCCGTCGCCGGTGCTCTTGACCACGGTGCCGCCGTATCGTCGCGCGGCCTCTGCGGTGATCTCGCCGAAGCGCTGCAGGATCGCGCGCCATCGCTCGTCGCCGGTCGCCGCCACGCGTTCGGTCGAGGAAACGATGTCGGTGAACAGCACTGTGCGCAGGGCGCGGTTCGACGGCGGCGGAGTGGCGTGGCTGCCGGTGAGAAGCTCCTCGATCTCGGTGGCGATCTTGTCGGGATCGGTGAACCACGGCGCGTGATCGGTGCCGTCGAGTTCGACCATCCGCGCGTTGGGAATGTGTGCGGTGAGGTACCGCCCCGCCTGCACCGGGACGCCGGGGTCCCGGGTGGCGTGCACGACCAGCGTGGGCATGGTCAGCGTCGGCAAGATCGGCCGCACATCGATCTGGAACGCCGCTTCGAGTGTGGCCCGCGCCATTCCGGGGCTCGCGCACATCCGCTCCAGCATGCCCAGCTGCCGAGAGGACCGGACGGAGGGCAGCAGACATTTGAGGGCCTCGCCACTTCCCCACGCCGACAACACCGCCCGGCCGAACTGCGGGCACGCTGCATAGCCGAGCTCGGCGAGGAGTACACCCCGTCCGAAGAACAGATCAGCGGCTT
>NZ_LZMG01000397.1:0-588 GCF_001673615.1 Mycobacterium sp. 1245499.0 | reverse complement strand
CGGCGCGCAGCGGCGGCCGGCCTCGACGTCATCATGGTCGAACACCGCGGGGTGGGGATGTCGCGGCACGACGACTCGGGCGCCGATCTGCCCCCGCAATCTATGACCGTGAACCAGGTGGTCGATGACGTGGCCGCGGTGCTCGACGACGCGCAAGCGCAGTCGGCGGTCATTTATGGCGCCTCGTACGGCACCTATATCGCCGCCGGAGTGGGGGTGCGGCATCCGCAGCGGGTGCGGGGCATGGTGCTCGATTCGCCGTTGCTGTCCCGGCACGACATCGTGATCGTGCGCCGCGCGATTCGCCGGCTGCTGCTGAAGGGGGACAGCCCCGAAACCGCTTCAGTGGCACCCAAAATGCGCAAGCTGGTCGACGCCGGGATCATGGATGCGGCGGCGACGCAGGTCGTGGCGACGATTTACGGTTACGGCGGGGCCGACCTACTCGAACGGCAACTCGACCTGCTACTCGATGGCCGAAAGTTACTGTGGTGGGCGCTGTCCCGGTTCACCACCCTGGGCAACCTACCGTTTCGCTACGAGGAAGACCTGGTAAGCCGCATCGCGTTCCGCGAACTGGACTATGCG
>NZ_LZMG01000396.1:0-2699 GCF_001673615.1 Mycobacterium sp. 1245499.0 | reverse complement strand
ACCGCGGTGGCTGGCACCATCGACTGGTGACCGCGAAGTTGCATGTACACCGCTACGGCCCGCCGGGTCCGGTGCGGATCCTCGCATTGCACGGGCTGACCGGCCACGGCCAGCGCTGGGAGCATTTAGCCGGCTTGCTGCCCGGGATCGGTATCGCCGCACCGGATCTGGTGGGTCACGGCAGGTCCTCATGGGCAGCGCCGTGGACCATCGACGCCAACGTCGCGGCGTTGGCCGCGCTGCTCGACGAACAGCCCGGCACACCGGTGGTGATCGTCGGCCACTCGTTCGGCGGCGGGCTGGCGATGCAGCTGGCCGCCGTCCGCCCGGATCGGGTGGCGGGGCTGCTGCTGCTCGACCCGGCGGTCGGGCTGGACGGCGAGTGGATGCGCGAGATCGCCGAGGCGATGCTGTCCTCGCCCGACTACCCCGACGCCGAGGAAGCGCGCCTGGAAAAGGTGCACGGATCGTGGTCGGATGTCGAACCCGCCCTGCTGGACGCCGAGATCGACGAGCATCTGATCGCGCTGCCGGGCGGCCGCTACGGCTGGCGGGTGAGCCTGCCGGCGATGATGTCGTACTGGAGCGAGCTGGCCCGCGAGACCGTGCTGCCGCCCGCGAAGACCCCGACCATTTTGGTGCGGGCCAAGCGCACCACGCCGCCCTATGTCACCGACCAACTGATCGACGCCCTGGCGGAGCGGTTGGGAGCGGATTTCCGGCTGCTGGATTTCGACTGCAACCACATGGTGCCCTACGCCAAGCCCGACGAGGTCGCCGCGTTGACCCGCGAGCTGTTGGAAGCCGGCTGACCGTGGCGCCGGTGACCGACGAGCAGGTCGAGCGGGTGCGTGAGCTGGTCGCCGCGATCCCAGCCGGGCGGGTCGCCACCTACGGCGACATCGCCACTGTCGCAGGGCTTTCCAGCCCGCGCATCGTCGGCTGGATCATGCGGACCGATTCCTCGGATCTGCCCTGGCACCGGGTGATCACCGCGTCCGGTCGACCGGCGCGACACCTGACGACCCGCCAGCTGGAGCTGTTGCGCGCCGAAGGCGTGCTGGCGACCGACGGCAAGATCGCGCTGCGCGAGGTTCGTTACGAGTTTGCCGACGGGCGCTAGAGCACCAGCCGGACCAGCGCGGCGGTGCGGGCCAGGCCGGGGAACGCCTCGGCGGTGGAACGCGGATGCAGCGCGTGGACCGCGAGGCGAAACATCAACGCCCGCAACAACATCTGCGGCCATTCGGGCAGGGCGTTCCAGCGCTCGATGAGCCCGTCGTCGGCCTCTCCCCAGGACAGCGCGTCGATGACGACCACACCGGCCGCCCACGACGCGGGCCGCCAGTACGGGGTGATGTCGGTGATTCCCGGCGCCGCGGTACCGACGAAAAGCACTGTGCCGTAAAGGTCTCCGTGGACCAGCTGGTTGGGGCTCTTGGTCGGCTTGCGCAGGGTGCCCAGCTGCTGGAGCAGCTCCACCGACCGCTCGGCGTCCGCCGTCGCGGGGGCGGAGCGCGCACCCGGGGGCACCGAGGCCAGCGGCCGTTCCTCCCACGCCGCGCGGTCGGCGGCGATGAAGATGTCGACGTCACCCCACGGCGCCGTGGGCCCCTGGGTCAGAAAGCGGGGCCGATCCAGTTTGCCCGTCGCCTCGTGCAGGCGCACCGCGGCCGAGACGACTTCGTCATGGCGGGGCTCGGGCGTCCCGGCCACGAAGGTGTCCGCCCGCCACCCGGATACGACGTAGCGCCCGTCGGTGGACCGCACCGGCCGGGCCAGGCGAACGCCGTCGACGAACAGCGTCTCGCGAACCCGGGCGGACCACGCCGCGCGGGCGTTGTCGGCCACCAGCGATAAGACGACTTCGCCGCACCGCCAGCCGCCCTCCCAGCTGGCGCCCAGATTGACGGGTTTAACTCCGGCCAAACCAAACGCCGACAGCACATGATCCGGCGGTGGCTCGACTGTCACACCGGTACTCTAAACGAGTCCAACAAGCGGTGATCGCTAGCACAGCGGCGGGTCGCCGCAGTCCAACAGGCGTTCCGGGTCAGTACATGACCATGTCGGGTTGCATCTGCTGCGCCCACGCCACGATCCCGCCCTGCAAATGCACCGCGTCGGCGAAGCCGGCCTTGCGCACCACCGCCAGCGCCTGGGCCGACCGCACCCCCGTTTTGCAGTACAACACCGGCAGGCGGTCCTGCGGCAACTTTGCCAGGCCCTCGCCGGAATTTATCGAGGACTGCGGGATCAACTGGGCTCCGTCGATGTGCACGATGTCGAACTCCACCGGCTCACGCACGTCGATCAGCGCCAGCTTCTTGCCCGAATCCAGCCAGTCACGCAGCTCGCGCGGCGTGATGGTCGACGCGGCGTCCTGTGCCGAGGGTTCCGGCGCCACGCCGCACAGCTGCTCGTAGTCGACGAGCCCGGTGATCTTCGGCCGCGACGAATCCGACGGGTCCCGGCGGATCGCGATGGTGCGGTAGGTCATCTCCAACGCGTCGTAGATCATCAACCGGCCCAGCAACGACTCGCCGATCCCGGTAATGAGTTTGATCACTTCGGTGCTCATCACCGAGGCGATGGAGGCGCAGACGATGCCCAGCACGCCGCCCTCGGCACAGGACGGCACGGAGCCGGCCGGCGGAGGCTCGGGGTACAGGTCGCGATAGTTGATCCCGCAGTCCGTT
>NZ_LZMG01000395.1:0-64696 GCF_001673615.1 Mycobacterium sp. 1245499.0 | reverse complement strand
GACCGCCATCCGATCCCGCGTGCGGGCCAAGGCCCGGTCACCCTGCTCGGCGACGCCGCGCACACGATGCCGCCCACCCTGGCTCAGGGCACCAACCAGGCGTTGCTCGACACCATGGTGCTGTGCGGGGCACTGGCGGGCGTGCGTCGTGCGACAAACGTTCGCGGCGAAGATGTTTCGCGTGCGTTGCGGTCCTACGAGAAGACCCGGCGCCGGCGGGTCATGGCCGTGTCGTGGGCGGCATCGTGTGCGCGGCGTCGCCGAGCAGGGTGACCGGGCCTTGGCCCGCACGCGGGATCGGATGGCGGAAATGCGGGAACGGCGAGCGGGCCAAATCGTCGTCGGTCAAGGTGGCGAGCACCCGATCGACCAAGTCCGACCATCCGCAAAAGTGCGACCGCATCATCTCGATCGGCCGCTGCGGCCGGACGAAGTCGGGCGACCAGGGCAGGTCGAACCACCACTGCACGTCGCAGCCCCCGGCGGGCCACAGGCCGAGGTTGCCGTGCCCGCCGATGATCATCAGCGCGGCATCGCAATCCGCGATCTCCGGAAGCGTGGCCAGCCCCTGCCAGCTGCACCAGCCGGTGGGCGACGCGCCTTGGGCGCCAACGTGATCGCGCACCCGCGAGTGCAGGCCGTCGGCACCGATCAGCACGTCCCCCTCGGCCACCGTGCCGTCGTCGAACTCGACGCTGACCCCGTCACCCGTGCTTGCCAACCCGATCACCCGGGAGCCGCACCGGATGCGCTCGACCGGGAACCCCTCGAGAAGCCGATCCAGCAGAACGCGGCGCGGAACCATCCGGATGGGCGCACCCAGTCGCCGCACCATCGCGGTCACGTCGAGGGTTCCGACCCTGCGGCCCGTGGGCGTCACCGCCCGCACGGTGGCCAAGGGCCGGCCGGCGCCGTCCATATCGACACCCAGCTGGTTGAGGACCGTCTCGCCGTGGGACCAGATCGTCACCGCGCCGCCGGCCGCCCGCACATCGGGCCGCTGCTCGAAGACGATGACGTCGTGCCCGTCGCGGAGCAGGCCCCGGGCGACGGAGATGCCGGCGACACCGGCGCCCACGACGAGCACCCGGAGCGAACGCGCGTCGCCGAACACGCGATCCTCTATAGCGAGCGTTGCAGGAGCACTTGGCCGCTGTCGGCGGCAACCACCTGCACGGCGGCGATCTGGTCGATCGGGGTCGAGATGGCGCCCGCGGGTGTCGCGGTGTGGCCGGGCACGGCCACCCACGTCGCCAACCGCGTCTGGCTGCCGTCGCGGCCCACCACAACCATGGCGAGCGTGTCGTGGTGCGCGTTGAGCGGCGCCAGGCACACGCAGCGCAGGTTGATGGAGGTCCCCCAGTGCTGGCTGCTGACGGCGACCGTCGACGTCAGCAGGGTGGTGCTCACCTGCGCCATCGGCTCCGACGACGCGGTCACCTGCTGGGACGGAGTCGACGACCACCCCTCGAGGCCGACGAACACCCCGATCGCCAGCACCGCGGCCGCGGCCGCCGACGCCACCCAGGTCACCACCCGGGTGCGGCGCCGGCGCCAACGAACCGTCGCCAGCAGGGACGGCAGCAACTGTGGAGACATCTCCGGGGCCGGACCGGATTGGTCGATCGCGGCCACCTCGGCACGGTCAAGCTGTGAGAGCAGGGCCGGCACTCCACTGAGATCGGCGACGGCCTCCCGGCAAGACGGGCAGCGCGCCATGTGCGTCTCGAATTCGCGGCGTTCCGCGGCCGACAAAGATCCCAACACGTATGCGGCATCCCACATCGCGTAGCGGTCTTCGGGAGGGCCGACATCCTGCACCGGCGTCCTCATTTCATCCATCTCCGTCACCCCTCAAGCATTCGGAGCCCCTCATCGGGTGACCCCAAGTTCCTGCAGAGTGAGTCGCAACGCCCGCACGGCATAGTGTAGTCGCGACTTCACTGTTCCCTCGGCGATGCCGAGGTCCGCAGCGATCTGCGTGGTGGTCCATCCGCGGTAGTAGGACCGTTCGATCACTGCTCGGTGCTCGGCGGACAACTGGGCCATCCCGTCCGCTATCAGCAACCGGTCCAGCGCCGCATTGACCTCATCCGGCGTGGACTGTTCGGGCGCACCCGATACGTCTGTGGAACCGACGACGTTGCGAAACCGCGCGCTGCGCCGGTCGTCGATGATCATGTTGCGGGCCACCGTGAACAGCCACGCCCGCGCCGAGCGCTCGGTGTCCCCGACGACCTCGGGGTGCTGCCATGCGCGCAGCAACGTCTCCTGGACCACATCCTCGGACTGGCTCGCGTCCCCCGTCAGCCGCAGCGCATAACGCCACAGAACCGCGGCGTGTTCGTCATAGAGCGCCTTCATCAGAGCGGCCTCGGCAGCCCCGGAAGCCCTCCCCGTGCCAGCCACACGAGCCACTCGATCACCTCCTGCCCGGGAAACGAGCGGAGCTGAGGTTTAGTTCACCAGCGTCAGGATGCGCGGCCCCGCGTCGGTGACCGCGACGGTGTGCTCCCAGTGTGCCGCGCGCGAACCGTCGGTGGTGGTGACCGTCCACTGGTCGTCCAGCACCACCGTCTTGCCGGTGCCCAGCGTCAGCATGGGCTCGATGGCCAGCACCGATCCGGCTGCCAGCAGGGGGCCGCGCCCGGGCGAACCCTCGTTGGGCAAAAACGGATCCATGTGCATCTGCCGGCCGATGCCGTGCCCGCCGTAACCCTCGACGATCCCGAAGGCGCGCGAGTGGCGGGCCTCCGCGTCGCGGGTGCCCATCTCGATGGCGTGCGACACGTCGGTCAGCCGGTTACCGGGCACCATCGCCGCGATCCCGGCCTCCAGCGATTCGCGGGTCGCCTGCGACAGCGCTTCATCGGCGGCGTCCAGCGTCCCGACCCCGAAGGTGATCGCGGCGTCGCCGTGCCAGCCGTCGAGCACCGCGCCGCAGTCGATGGACACCAGGTCACCGGACGCCAGGATCTCGGCGGCCGACGGTATGCCGTGGACGACCCGCTCGTTGACCGAGGAACAGATCGACGCCGGATAACCGTGATAGCCCAGGAACGACGGCACCGCGCCGGCGTCGCGGATCACCGACTCGGCGATCTCGTCCAGGCTCAGCGTCGACACCCCGGCGATCGCGGCCGCCCGCACCGCCTGCAGCGCCGCCGCGACCACCGCGCCCGCCGCCGCCATGGCGTCGAGCTCACCGGCGCTGCGCTGCGGCACCACCTTGCGGCTCCGCAGCCGCGCCAGCGGGTTCATCCCTACTTGCCCAGCGCCTGCAACGCGCGGGCGAACACTTCGTCCATAGTGCCGACGGCGTCGACCGTCTTGAGCTGGTCGCTGTAGTACTCCAGCAGCGGTGCCGTCTCGTCGCGGTAGACCTTCATCCGGTTCAGGATGATGTCGTCGGTGTCGTCGGCGCGGCCCCGCGCTTTGAGCCGCTCCAGCAGCTCCTCCTGGGACACCCGGAATTCCAGCACCGCGTCGATGTCGGTGCCCCGGCGCCCCAGCATGTCGTGCAGGGCTTTGGCCTGTCCGGTCGACCGCGGGAAGCCGTCCAGGATGAAGCCGTTGGCCGCGTCGGCATCGCTCAGGCGGTCGTCGACGAGCTGGTTGGTCAGCTCGGAGGGCACCAGGTCGCCGGCGTCCAGGTAGCGCTTGGCCTCCAGGCCCAGCTTGGTTCCGTTCTCGATGTTGCTGCGGAACAGCTCACCGGTGGAGATGTGCGGGATTCCCAGCTTTTCGGAGAGCTTCTGGGCCTGCGTTCCCTTGCCCGCCCCCGGCGGTCCCAGCAAAACGACTCTCACTTCAGGAACCCTTCATAGTTGCGCTGCATGAGCTGACTCTCGATCTGCTTGACCGTATCCAAGCCCACGCCGATCATGATCAACACCGCGGTACCGCCGAACGGCAGATTCTGAACCGCTCCGCCATTGCCGATCTGCAAGAACAAGTTGGGCAGCACCGAGATCGCGCCGAGGTAGATCGAACCCGGCAGGGTGATCCGGCTCAGCACGAAACGCAGGTAGTCGGCGGTCGGCTTGCCCGGCCGGATGCCGGGGATGAACCCGCCGAACTTCTTCATCTCGTCGGCACGCTCGTCGGGATTGAACGTGATCGACACGTAGAAGTACGTGAAGAAGATGATGAGGCCGAAGTAGATGGCGATGTACACCGGATCGCTGGGGTCCGACAGGTAGCTGCCGACGAACTTGTCCCACCAGCTGTTGCCCACGCCGCCGCTGCCGCTGCGGATCAGTTGGGTGATCAGGTGCGGGATGTAGATCAGCGAGGACGCGAAGATGACCGGGATAACACCGGCCTGGTTGACCTTGAGCGGCAGATACGTGGAGGTTCCGCCGTACATGCGCCGGCCGACCATCCGCTTGGCGTACTGGACCGGGATCCGGCGCTGGCCCTGCTCGACGAACACGACGCCGACGATGATGACCAGCGCGGCGACCAGGACGGCGGCGAAGATCATCCCGCCGCGGCTGTCCAGGATCGTCTTGCCCTCGGCGGGGATGCGGGCCGCGATCCCGACGAAGATCAGCAGCGACATGCCGTTGCCGATGCCGCGCTCGGTGATCAGCTCACCCATCCACATCACCAGCGCCGCGCCGGACGTCATCACCAGCACGATGACCACCAGCGTGAAGATGCTCTGGTCGGCGATGATGTCCAGCGAGCAGCCCTGCAGCAGCCCGCCGTTGGCGGCCAGGGCCACGATGCTGGTGGCCTGCAGGATGGCCAGCGCGATGGCCAGGTAGCGGGTGTACTGCGTCATCTTGGCCTGGCCCGATTGGCCTTCCTTGCGCAGTTCCTCGAACCGCGGGATGACGACCGTGAGCAGCTGCACGATGATGCTGGCCGTGATGTAGGGCATCACCCCCACCGCGAACACGGTGAGTTTGAGCAGGGCACCACCGGAGAACAGGTTGATCAGCGAGTAGATCTGTCCGGCCGCGCCACCGCTGGCCTCTTTGATGCACTGCTGGACGTTCGGGTAGTTGACGCCAGGGGACGGTAACGCGGCGCCGACCCGATACAAGACGACGATGCCAAGCGTGAAGAGGATCTTCCGTCTCAGGTCGACTGTCCGCAGCGATGAGATGAAAGCGGAAAGCAACTCTTCCTCCTGCGCAGCCGGGGGTTTCCTGCATCACGCGCCCAACACCCGCAGGCCAGGACGTACGGCCGACTAATCTACAGCGCGTCAAACCGTGTACGAGACTAACAGCTGGTACGGGCAGCTCTGGTCAGGGCCTTTACTGCGCCCCTCTGTGAGACCGCCCGCGGCGCGGTTAACCGGGCGTTTGCGTCGCCGCCGCCCCACGGGAGAAAAACACAGCAAGCCGTAAGCCGCGAGGCGTAGAGTTCCCCTGACTCGTTGCATTTGCTAAATAACTTGGGAGCAGCATGACACGCACTGACCAAGACAGCTGGGACTTGGCCTCGAGCGTCGGCGCCACGGCCACCATGGTCGCCGCGGCCCGCGCGCTGGCCAGCGAGGGTTCCAATCCGATCATCAACGACCCCTTCGCCGCGCCCCTGGTGCGCGCGGTCGGCCTCGATTTCTTCCGGCGCCTGGTCGACGGTGAGGTCACCGAATCCGAGGGCTACCAGGGCAGCGGCAAGGACCTGGGGCTGGAGACCGACTCGATCGCCGTGCGCACCCGCTTCTTCGACGACTTCTTCCTGGACGCCGCCCGCGACGGGGTCCGCCAGGCGGTGATCCTGGCCGCCGGCCTCGATTCCCGCGCCTACCGGTTGAGCTGGCCGGCCGGCAGCGTGGTCTACGAGGTCGATCAGCCCGCCGTCGTCGAGTTCAAGAGCACGACGATGTCGCACCTGGGTGCCGCCCCGGCCGCGGAGCGGCGCACGGTCAGCATCGATCTGCGCGAGGACTGGCCGGCCGCGTTGCGCGACAGCGGCTTTGACGTGACCCAGCCGACGTCGTGGAGCGCCGAGGGACTGCTGATGTACCTGCCGCCGGACGCCCAGGACCGGCTCTTCGACAACATCACCGAGCTCAGCGCCCCCGGCAGCAGGCTGGCCACCGAGTATCACCCCGACACCGCCGGCACGACGATGTCGCAACGCGCCCAGGAGTTCAACGACAGGTGGGCCAAAGTCGGCTGCGACATCGACCTGTCGGGGCTGTTCTTCGACGGCGAGCGCAGCAACGTCGTCGACTACCTCACCGGTAAGGGCTGGGAGGTGGCCGCCCGGCCGCGCCGCGAGCTGTTCGGCGAATACGGCCTGAAATTCCGCGACGACGAGGCGATGGCGCAGTTCCGCAACATCGTCGCGGTGACCGCCACCCTGCGTTAGCCATGCCGGAGACCGACAGCAAGCGATCGGACGGCGACAGCTGGGATCTGGCGTCCAGCGTGGGAGCCACCGCCACCGCGGTGGCCGCCCGGCGGGCGCTGGCGTCCAAGGGTCCCAACCCGCTGATCGACGATCCCTTCGCCGAGCCGTTGGTGCGCGCCGTCGGCGTCGAGGCCTTCATCCGGATGATGGACGGAGACATCGAGACCCCCGAGGATGATCCGGCGTTCACCGCGCGGCGGCTCGGTGAGGGCATGGCGGTCCGCACCCGGTTCTTCGACTCGTTCTTTCTGGGGGCCGCCGACTCCGGTATCCGCCAGGCCGTCATCCTGGCCTCGGGACTGGACACCCGGGCCTACCGGCTGGCCTGGCCGCCCGGCACCGTGGTCTACGAGATCGACCAGCCGCGGGTGATCGAGTTCAAGACCCGCACGCTGGCGGACCTGGGTGCAACCCCCAGCGCCGAGCGGCGGGCGGTGGGCGTGGACCTGCGCGACGATTGGCCGGCCGCATTGCGCGACGGTGGATTCGATGCGGCCGCGCCCACGGCGTGGAGCGCCGAAGGCCTGCTGGGTTATCTGCCGCCGGAGGCACAGGACCGCCTGTTCGACAGCATCACCGCGCTGTCCGCCGTCGGCAGCCGGATCGGCACCGGCTACGTGCCCGACATGCGCGGGCGCATCGAAAAGCGGGGCCGCGAGATCAGCGAGCGCTGGCGCCGGATGGGGCTAGACCTCAACTGGGCGGATCTGGTGTACCCCGGCGAACGCAACGACGTCGTGACCTACCTGTCCGAGCGGGGCTGGCGCTCGTCGGTGCACAGCACCCCGGAACTGTATGCCGCCAACGGTTTCGAATTCCCCGAGCAACCGTCGATGGCGGCCTTCGCCGACATCCGATACGTGACCGCGACCCTGTCCGAGGAGGCGTCGTGACCCGCACCGATCGAGACACCTGGGACCTGGCCTCGAGCGTGGGCGCCACGGCGACCTGGGTCGCCGCTTGCCGGGCGCTGGCCGGTAAGCGGGCCGACGCGCTGATCGACGATCCGTTCGCCGACCCGCTGGTCCGCGCGGTGGGCGCCGAGTTCTTCATCCGGGTGCTCGACGGCGAAATCACCGATGAGACCGGCGGTCTCGATGCCGACGCCGACCCGGACGCGGAATTCAACCTGCAGCGGATGACCAACATGATGGCCGTGCGCACCCGCTACTTCGACGACTTCTTCACCGACGCAACCGCTTCCGGTATCCGCCAGGTCGTCATCCTGGCCTCCGGCCTGGACTCACGACCCTATCGCCTGGCCTGGCCGGCGGGCACCGTGGTGTACGAGGTCGACCAGCCCGCCGTCATCGAGTTCAAGTCCACGACGCTGGGCGCGTTGGGGGCCAAGCCCACCGCGCAGCTGCGCACGGTGTCGGTCGACCTGCGCGAGGACTGGCGTGGCGCCCTGCGGGACAAGGGTTTCGACGAGTCGCGGCCCAGCGCCTGGAGCGCCGAGGGCCTGTTGATGTATCTGCCGCCGCAGGCGCAGGACAGCCTGTTCGACGTGATCACCACGCTCAGCGCGCCGGGCAGCCGGCTGGCGACCGAGTACCACGACGGCGGCACCTCGGACCTGCTGGAAAGGCGCGCCAAGGCGATGACCAGGCGGTGGGGGCAATTCGGCTTCGATGTCGACGTGTCGACGCTGGTCTACCGCGGCGCGCGCACGCCTGCAGCGCAGTATCTGAGCGCCCTGGGCTGGCGGGTGTCGACCCGCACCCGCGCCGACATGTTCGCCGAGGCGGGGCTGCCCCCTTCCACCGGGCGACAGCCTGGAGTCGCTGCGGCACAGCATCGCGGTCGACGCCGTACTGCCCTGACGGTCAGTTGGGGTTGGCCGCCGGTGCCCGCACGACCATCGGCACGGCCGGGAAACACCAGGCCATCTCCGAGCGCGACTTGCGTAGCGCGGCGGTGCCGTAACCCCGCTTGCGGTGATCGGGGTGGATCCAGATTCGCACGTCGACCTCGCCGCGGACCAGCTCGCCGAACACCATGCCGACCTTTTCGCCGTGGTCGATGGCCACGAACCAGGCGGCCTCCTCGTCGTCGACCCGGCCCAGCGCGGCGCTGATCTCGTCGTCGAGGTTGCCCGCCTGCCCGCCGGATCCGTCGCCCGACACGCCACCCATGTCCTCGGTGCGGACGCCGAAGATGTCGCGGTCCTCGCTCGCGGAGAACGGCCGCAGCTCGAGGGTGTCCCCCGAACTCGCGGGACGCTCGCCCAGGGTGAAGCTCAGCTGCTTGTTCAGGTCCTCGAGTTCGGTCTGGATCGTCTTTCGCGAATCCTTCGTGAGTCGGTCGAAGGACAAGCCGAATACCGCTTCGGCGCCCGTCCGCGAGGTACCGAGCAAACCGGCGATGGCGTCGATCGCCTCCGATTTGTTGCCGGCCTCCACAATCAGGTCGAGTACTTCGTGTCGTCGTTCAAGGGCTTTCAACAGTGCGTCGGCGATTTCGCGGCGGGCGGCTTTGCGGTCCTGGTCGGTCATTGCACCAGCCTAGATCGCCGGTGGTACCACCGCGCTACATCTGCGGTTCCCCAACTCCAGGAAGCGCTGGTAACGATCCCTGACCGCGCTCGCCCAGGCGGGGTCGGGCTCGACGATGCGCTCGGTGCGCACCCATCGGGCGGCATCGGCGATGGTCGTCTCCAGGCCGGCCGCCATGCGCGCCAGGAAGGCGGCTCCCAGCGCGGCCCCCTCCGCCACCCCGGACACCTCGACCGGGCGCCCGGTGGCGTCGGCGATGGCTTGCAGCCAAGGCCCCACCCGGGTGCCGCCGCCGGTGGCCACGATGCGTGACACCGGCGTCCCGGACAGTTCGATGAGCTGGCGGACGACGAAGCCGGATGCCTCGTAGGCGGCCCGCCGCAGCGCGGCGGCGTCGTGGGTGAGATCCAGCGCCTCGAGCACGCCCCGGCGGTCCGGGTCGTGGAACGGGGTGCGCTCGCCCCGCAAATAGGGCGACCACACCGGCACCCGCCCGGGCTCCACGGCCGTCGGGTCCGCCGGTGCCACAACGCGATCCACCCAGCCCAGGAACAGCCCGCCGGCGTTGCTGGCCCCGCCGATCTGGCTCTTGCCGGGCGTGGTGTGCGGGATGGTCCACAGGCCGGGCATCTGGCGGGCCTCGGCGATCGTCGTCCAGACGATCAGCGTGGTCCCGCACATCACCAGCACGTCGCCGTCGTGGTCGGCACCGGCGACGATCTGTTCGCACAACGCGTCGATGGCGCCGGTGGCCAGCGCGGCCTCGCTGCCGTTGACCTGCCCGACGACGGCCCCCATGCTTTCCACCCGGGGCAGCTGCGAGACCTGCGCGCCCCGGTCGGCGCATGCCTCGGGGTTCCAGCCGGTCCCGTCGAACAAGGGAAACGCCGTGGCGGCGGTGGCGATGTCGATGACCGCCTGGCCCGACAGCGCGTGGTTGGCCACCGCCGGCGCGGGCCAGTAGCCGGCGGCGCCCGGCGCGTGGGCGGCCGTCCAGCGCAAGAACTCGGCGGCCTCGCCCAGTGCGGGCAGCTGCGGCGCTTGTGGGCCCGGGCCGCCGGGCGTGCGGCCCCGCGCGTCGCCGTAGAGCAGTCCCGGCGTGATTGGTGTGCCGGTGTCGTCGACGGCGGTCATCGACGGCACCATCGCCGAGACGGCCACCGCCGCGATTCCGGGTTGCCCGACCAGTTCGTCCAGCGCCGCCGACGGCCCACGCCGCCACGCCGCCACGGCGTCGTGCTCCAGCCGGTCGGGTTCGGGCACCCGCAGCTCGTGCGGGATGCGCACGCGCGCCGTCACGTTGCCGTCGGGGTCGGCGGCGATGGCCTTGACCGCGGTGCTGCCGACGTCGATGCCGATTGTGACGTCTTTGCGTGACACGGGCGTCACCGTACGCCAGCATTGGCACTCGTGACGTCCAAACCGCGCGCCTTGGTGACCGCCCCGATGCGTGGGCCGGGCTTCGCCAAACTGCGGGAGCTCGCCGACGTCGTCTACGACCCCTGGATCGAGCAGACCCCGCTGCGCATCTACAGCGCCGAGCAGCTGGCCGATCGGATCACCGGCGAGGGCGCCGAAATCGTGGTGGTGGAAAGCGATTCGGTGCGCGGCCCGGTGTTCGACGCGGGCGTGCGGGTGATCGCGTCCACCCGTGGCGACCCCAACAACGTCGACGTCGCCGGGGCCACCGCGGCCGGCATCCCGGTGCTGAACACGCCGGCCCGCAACGCCGATGCCGTCGCCGAGATGACGGTGGCCCTGCTGCTTGCCGCCACCCGGCACGTGCTGACCGCGGACGCGGATGTGCGCAGCGGCAACATCTTTCGCGACGGCAGCATCCCGTATCAACGCTTCCGCGCCGCCGAGATCGCCGGGCTCACCGCGGGGCTGGTGGGCCTCGGCGCGGTCGGCCGCGCTACGCGGTGGCGGCTGTCCGGGCTGGGCCTACGCGTCATCGCCCACGACCCCTACAACCCCGACGCCCGGCACAGCCTCGACCAGTTGCTGGCCGAGGCCGACGTGGTCTCGATGCACGCCCCGGTCACCGACGACACGGCCGGCATGATCGGCGCGCGGGAGTTCGCGGCCATGCGCGACGGCGTGGTCTTCCTCAACACCGCCCGGGCCCAGTTGCACGACACCGATGCGCTGGTGGACGCCCTGACCGCGGGCAAGGTGGGCGCCGCGGGGCTCGACCACTTCGCCGGCGAGTGGCTGCCGGCCGATCACCCGCTGGTGGGCATGGGAAACGTGGTGCTGACCCCGCACATCGGGGGCGCCACCTTCGACACCGAGGCGCGGCAGGCGCAGATGGTGGCCGACGACCTGGAAGCGCTGTTGGCCGGCAACGCGCCCGCGCATATCGTCAACCCGGAGGTGTTAGGGCCATGAAGTTCGTGGACAACCCGGAAACCGCGGTGCTGGACGCCGCCAAGGACATGCTGCGCCGCGGTCTGGTCGAGGGGACTGCCGGCAACATCTCCGCGCGCCGCGCCGACGGCCACATCGTCATCACCCCGTCGTCGGTCGACTACCGCGACATGCAGCTCGACGACCTGGTGCTCGTCGACGCCGACGGCTCGGTGCTGCAGGCGGCGCAGGGCCGCGCGCCGTCATCGGAGATGCAGCTGCACCTGGCGTGTTATCGGGCGTTCGACGACATCGGCAGCGTCATTCACAGCCATCCGGTGTGGGCCACCATGTTCGCCATCGCCCACGAACCGATCCCGGCCTGCATCGACGAGTTCGCGGTTTATTGCGGCGGCGAGGTCCGGTGCACCGACTACGCCGCCTCCGGCACGCCCGACGTCGGCGCCAACGCGGTGAAGGCGCTCGAGGGCCGCGGCGCCGCGCTGATCGCCAACCACGGCCTGGTGGCGGTGGGACCGCGGCCCGACAAGGTGTTGCATATCACCGCGCTGGTCGAGCGGACCGCTCAAATCGTCTGGGGTGCAAGGGCTCTCGGCGGGCCGGTGCCCATCCCCGAGGACGTCAACCGCAACTTCGCGTCCGTGTATAGCTATCTGCGGACGAACGCCTAGCCGGCCGCCGGGCCCGGCGCTAGCTGAAACTGACCGGGAGTGACTCGTACACGGTCATGTTGTTGCACAGGTCGGGCAGCGTCATCCTCGGTCGGCCGACGTCGATGTTGTTGGTATTCAACAGGATTTCATCGAGCGCGGCCCGGACCTCCGCCCGCGCAAGCATCGCACCCAAGCAGTGGTGGGCGCCGCCGCCGCCGAAGGACTGGTGGGGGTTGGGATCACGGCGGATGTCGAACCGGTAGGGGTCCGCGAAGACGTCCTCGTCGCGATTGGCCGAGCGCAGCATCGTCACCACCCGCGCACCCGCGGGGATCACCGCGTCACCGAGCGTCACATCCCTGATCGCCCCGCGCACCCAGAACATGATCGGTGTGGAGTAGCGGATCACCTCCTCGACCGCGGTGCGCCGCGTGTCCGGGTCGGATCGGTAGGCCGCGAGCTGATCCGGATTGCCGGCGAAGGCTCGGATGCCGTCGCACAACGCATTTCGCGTCGTATCGGCGCCGGCCAGGCCGAGCACGAAGAAGAAGATCTCCAGCTCGTTGGATGGCAGCAAAAAGCTTTCGCCCGATTCCGCGGTGATCTCGGTGGTGCACAGCGCGCTCCAGATGTCGTCCACGGGATGCTCCCGCTTGCGGGCGGTCAGCGCGCTCGCGTACTCGAACAGCTCCATGAACGGCAACAGATCATCGCCGCCGGGGACCGACATCTGTGCGCCGGCCGTCTTCAGCACCCGGTCGATCAAGCCGAACACTTGGGGGCGGTCGGCGTCGGGGATCCCGACGATGTCACCGATCACCGATATCGGCAGTCCCGCGGCCAGGTCGACAAACTCACCGCCACCGGATTCGACGAGTGTCGCGGCCATGGCCTTGGCCCGCCGGCGAATCCCCTCTTCCAGTTTGGCCACCGCGCGGGGTGTGAACGCGCGGGAGATGACTTTGCGGCGAATCGTGTGATCCGGCGGGTCCATGCTCACGATCGCCGGATAGGCGTCGAACAACGGTACGTCCTGGATCAGCGGGCCGCGGGTCGCCGTGAATGTTTCGTGATCGCGGTGCACGCGCGCGACGTCCGCGTGCTTGGTGCACACCCAAAACTCGCGTCCCACAGCGGATTGCACGTCGGAAGTCAGCCGCTGGTGAAAGACCGGGGTGTGGGCGCGCAACTCGGCAAACAGATCGTCGGGAAAACGCGACGCCCATAGCGCGGGGGCGGCGAGATCGATGGTCGCGCCGGTCACGATCCGTCTCGATTCCGCTTGAGCTCCTCGCGCAGGCCGGCCAGGATCAGGCGCAGTCCGTAGGCGAACGCCTCGTCACCCGGACCGTGTGCCATTCCCCCGGCGCGCCGGGTGTGTTCAAGCTGAACCGAGCCCAGCAGATGGATGTACAACGCTGCATGCGCGGCATCGAAATGCTTTTCATCCAAGCCACTTTCGCGCAGAATTGCGCGCGCGGCGCGGTTCATCTCGGCGGCCGCGGCGGTGTGCGGATGCTGCTGGAGCAGGGCCGCGATCCCGGGAACGTCGACGAGCACGTGCCAGGCATTCAGGTGCAGCGCAATTAACCGCGCTTCCCAATCGCCCGCCTGCGGCACCTCGATCTGCGTGAGGACCGATTCGATGAGCAGATCGAGCAGTTCGCGCTTGTCGCGGACGTGGTAGTACACCGACGAGGCGGCCGTACCCGCTTCGGCCGCCAGCTCCCGCATCGTCACCCGGCCGACGCCCACGCGCCTAGCCAGTTGCAGGAGGTGCTTGGTCAGGTGCGCCCGGTCCAGGGCCCCGTAGCGCAGCACCGGTACATCGACGTCGGCCTTCACGCGTCCCCCACTTCGAACAGCGTTCTATTTCGAACGGTGTTCAGATTAGAACAGCGTTCGCCTACGCTTGTCAACCATGGGGCGATACCGCGTGGTTCAGTGGTCGACCGGCAACATCGGAAGGCGGGCGCTGGGCATCCTGCTGGACCGCGACGACTTCGATCTGCAGGGCGTACATGCGTTGGACGCCGCGAAGGCGGGGCGCGACGCGGGAACTCTCGCGGGCCGGCCCCTGACCGGCGTCATCGCGACGAGCGATGTCGACGCGCTGCTCGACCTGGCACCCGACTGCGTGAGCTACATGCCACGCGTCATCGACTACGCGCTGGTGGAAACGATGTTGCGTCGCGGCATCAACGTGGTCACGACGGGCGACTTCCTGACCGGCACCCACCACCGGGCTGAACTGCCGGCGCTTGAGGAGGCCGCGCGCCGGGGCGGTGCGACCTTTCTGGGAACGGGTTTCGAGCCGGGCTTCATCAACGTCGTCGCCGGCTTCCTCACCGGTGCCTGCCGCAAGGTTCGCAGCGTCAAGCTCGTCGAAACGCTGGACTGCACCACCTATCCCGTGCGGGAGGTGTGGCAGGTGCTCGGATTCGGTAAGCCACCGCGGCAGCCGCTGACGCCGATCGACCCCGCGGCTCAACGCTACGGCCTCGGTTACTTCGAGACCCTGGACATGATCGCCACAATGCTGGGGACCGAACTCGATTCGACAGAGGCGTTCGTCGAGACCGCGGTGCTGACCCGGGATCTGGATCTGGGGTGGGTGAATTACGCCGCCGGCACCGTCGGCGGCCAGCGCCGCACCTATCGGGGCTATCGCCGCGGAAGCCCGCTGGTCGAACTGGCCATCTGCTGGACCATGAGTGACGACGCGCTCGAGCCGAAATGGACCGACCCCGAGGGTTTCCGCGTGGTGATCGACGGCGAACCGCGCGTCGACGCGACGATCAGGTTCGGCGAGCCCGGGCAGGACGTGATGACCGTGCTGATGGACAGCACCGCCGTCGCGGCCGTCAACGCCATCCCGTTCCTGTGCCAGGCGCCACCGGGGGTCATCACGCCAATCGATCTGCCGCTCATCGGTTCCCGCGGCGCGTTGGGCTAACGCTGGTCGAACCCGTGATGAGCACCCGCTTATCCGCCACCGCGGAGGGCGTCGCGTCCGCCATCAGTAAAGGTTGCCGCGAAATCCGGGAAGCGTACAGTGGGAGAAGCTTGTTATATCGGCTAAGTATTAGATTGACTACCTCCGATAGGAGCACACCGTATGACTTCCACCAGGTACGAAGGCGACACCTGGGACCTGGCGTCCAGCGTCGGCGTGACCGCGACCATGGTCGCGGCGGCCCGCGCCATGGCCACCCGGGCCGACAACCCGCTGATCAACGACCCCTTCGCCGAGCCGCTGGTGAAGCTGGTCGGCGTGGACCTGCTGTCCCGGCTGGCCAGCGGCGAGCTGGACCCCGCCGAGCTGAACGACGTGCGCGACGGCGCCGCGGGATCCGCCGGCGCGATGTCGCGGATGGCCGACAACATGGCCGTGCGCACCAAGTTCTTCGACGAGTTCTTCCTGGATGCGACGAACGCCGGCGTCAAGCAGGCGGTGATCCTGGCCTCCGGGCTGGACGCCCGCCCGTACCGGTTGGCGTGGCCGGCCGGGACGGTGGTCTACGAGGTGGACCAGCCGCAGGTGATCGAATTCAAAACCCGCTCGCTGGCCGAGCTGGGCGCCGAGCCGACCGCCGAGCGGCGGGTGGTGGCCGTCGACCTGCGCGACGACTGGCCCACCGCGCTGCGCAACGCCGGATTCGACCCGGCCCAGCCGACCGCGTGGAGCGCCGAGGGCCTGCTCGGCTACCTGCCGCCCGAGGCGCAGGACCGCCTGCTGGACACCATCACCGAGCTCAGCGCGCCGGGTAGCCGGTTGGCCACCGAGAGCGCGCCCAACCCCGAGCCCGGTCACGAGGAGAAGATGAAGGAGCGCATGCAGACGATCTCCGAGCGCTGGCGTGCGCACGGTTTCGAGCTGGACATGGCGGGACTGGTCTACTTCGGCGACCGCAACGAGGCGGCCGCATACCTGGCCGACCGCGGCTGGCGGCTGAACAGCGCCAGCATCACGGAACTGTTCGCCGCCAACGGACTTGACCCGCTCACCGACGATGACACGCGGATGGGCGAGATGCTGTACACCAGCGGCACGCTCGGCGAGGAGGAGGCAGCCCGATGACCACCGACGCGGCAAGAACCGACGGCGACAGCTGGGACCTGGCGTCCAGCGTGGGAGCGACGGCAACGATGGTCGCCGCATCCCGCGCCGTCGCTTCGCAGGGGCCCAACCCACTGCTCGACGATAAATTCGCCGATCCGCTGGTCCGCGCCGTCGGATTGGACCCCTTCATCCGCATCATCGATGGTGACGTTGACTTCGCCGACGATCCGCTGATGAACCGCAAAGCCAGGGCCGAGCAGATGACCGTGCGGACACGGTTTTTCGACGATTTCTTCATCAATGCCACCGAAGACGGTGTGCGCCAAGCGGTGATTCTGGCTTCCGGCCTGGACACCAGGGCCTACCGCTTGCCGTGGCCCGCGGGCACCGTGGTCTACGAGATCGACCAGCCACAGGTCATCGCGTTCAAGACCAACACGCTGGCAGGCCTCGGCGCGGCCCCCACCGCCGAGCGGCGGACAGTGGCCATCGACCTGCGCGAGGACTGGGCTGCGGCCTTGCGCGAGAACGGGTTTGACGTCTCGCAGCCGACCGCGTGGAGCGCCGAAGGGCTGCTGCCCTACCTGCCACCCGAGGCGCAGGACCGGCTGTTCGACAACATCACCTCGCTCAGCGCGCCGGGCAGCCGGCTGGCCACCGAACACGTGCCGGACCCCAACGCCTTCACCGACGAACGCCTGCAGCGCATCACCGAGCGGTGGCGCAGTGCCGGGTTCGACCTTGACGCAGGTGAGCTGTTCTACCGGGGTGAACGCAGCGTCGTCGTCGATTACCTGAGCGAGCACGGCTGGGATGTGACGGCCCACGCGGTCAGGGAACTGTACGCGCACAACGGCTTCGAATTTCCCGAAGAAGTGGTGGTGGCGTTCGGTGACCTGAGCTACGTCGCCGCCGCCCTCAAGTAGGCTGCTTCCATGTCACGCAGTCACGACGATGAGTGGGATCTTGCCTCCAGCGTCGGCGCGACCGCGACCATGGTCGCGGCCGGGCGCGCCATGGCGTCCAAGGATCCCCGCGGTCTGATCAACGATCCGTTCGCCGAGCCGCTGGTGCGCGCGGTCGGGGTGGATTTCTTCACAAAGATGATGGACGGCGACCTCGAGCTGGATGCGATCGAGAACGCCACGCCGGTGCGCATCCAGTCGATGGTCGACGGAATGGCGGTGCGTACCAAGTACTTTGACGACTACTTCGTCGACGCCACCGGCGGCGGGGTGCGGCAGGTGGTGATCCTGGCCTCGGGGCTGGACTCGCGCGCCTACCGGTTGCCCTGGCCGGCGGGCACGGTGGTCTACGAGATCGACCAGCCGCGGGTGATCGAATTCAAGAGCCGCACCCTGGCCGACGTCGGCGCGGAGCCGACCGCGCCGCGGCGCACCGTTCCCATCGATCTGCGCGCGGACTGGCCCGCCGCCCTCAAGGCGGCGGGATTCGACACCACGGTGCCGACGGCCTGGCTGGCCGAGGGCCTGCTGATCTATCTGCCGCCCGACGCCCAGGACCGGCTGTTCGACAACATCACCGCGCTCAGCGCACGGGGAAGCACCATTGCCACCGAATTCGTGCCCGGCATAGTGGATTTCGATGCCGAACGGGTTCGGGAGATGTCCGGTTCGTTCCGGGAGCACGGCGTCGACATCGACATGGCGTCGCTGGTGTACGCCGGTGAACGCAACCATGTCATCGACTATCTGTCCAGCATCGGCTGGAAGGCCGAGGGCGTCACCCGCACGGAACTCTTCGCGCGCAACGGCATCGAGGCGCCCGCGCCGGAGAACGACGACCCGCTCGGCGAGATCATCTTCATCAGCGCCGAGCTGGCCGGCTAGACCGGCTGGGTCCCTAGAGCCGCCAGGGCCCCAGCCACAGCGCGCTGGCGCCGTTGTAGGACCGTTCGACGTTGTCCAGGACGGCGCCGATGGTGCGGCCCAACAGCGCGGCCAGCGCGTCGGGCAGCGACGCGGCCGCCGGCTGCGAGGAGGCCCGCGGCCGCAGCATGTCCAGCAGCGAGCCGCCCGGGAGGGTGACCAGGCGCACGTCGGCGTCTTCGTCCAGTCCGGCAAGGATTTTCGCCCGGCGCAGCGCGGTACGGAAGCCACCCAGTTCGTCGACCAGCCCCCGCTCGCGGGCGTCGGCACCGGTCCACACCCGGCCCCGGGCCACGCGATCGACGGCCTCGGTGGTCAGATTGCGGCCGTCGGCGACCCGCTCCAGGAAGTCGGCGTACACCAGGTCGGCCTCGGCCTCCCGGTGGGCGCGCTGCTCGGGGGTGAACGGCGTCTCGATCGACCAGGCATCGGCATTGGCGTTGGTACGCACGGTATCCAGCCCGACGCCGAGGCGCTGCAGCAGATCGCGAATCACCAGCTTGCCGGTGATCACGCCGATGGAACCGGTGACGGTCGCGGGGCTCGCGACGATCGCGTCGGCGGCCGCGGCGATGTAATAGCCGCCGGACGCGGCGACCGCACCCATCGACGCCACCACCGGCTTGCCGCGCTTGCGCGCCCTTTTCACTTCTCGCCACAGCGTTTCCGATGCGGTGACCGAGCCGCCGGGGCTGTTGACCCGCAGCACGATCGCGGCCACCGAATCGTCGGCGGCGGCTTGCCGCAGCGCCGGGGCGATGGTGTCGCTGCCTACGGTGGACGCGCCGAACGGCAGGAACTGCGGTCCCCCACGTCCGTCGACGATCGTGCCGTCGACGTTGATCACGGCCACCGCCGGTTTGGCGCGCCGTCCGGGAACCGGGGGCACCGGCGGGGCCAGCCGCGACCGGGCCGCGCCGGCATAGCGCGACACATACAGCCGCGGTGGCGTGTTCTCCTCCGAAACATCTTTTACGCCAACCAGTTCCGCGATGCGGTCATAGGCTTCGTCCCGGAATCCGATCCGGTCGACCAGGCCAGAGGACACGGCCTCGTCGCGCAACAGCGGGGCGCGGTCGGCCAGCGCGTCCAGGGCGCCGGCATCCAGCTTGCGTGATTTCCCGACCGCCTCCCACACCTGCTCCTGCAGGCTTTCCAGCATTCGGGTGACGGCCTCGCGGTGGGCCTCGGTGAAGCCGTGCTCGGTGAAACGGTTTGCCGCCGACTTGTATTCGCCGCGGGCGACGAATTGGGCCTCGATGCCGGCCTTGTCCAACGCGTCGCGCAGGAAGGTGGCATTGCTGGCGAAACCGATCAGCCCGACGCTGCCGGCGGGCTGCATCCAGACCTCACCGAACGCCGAAGCCAGGTAGTACGACAGCGTGCCCGGGTAGGTCTCGGCCCAGGCCAGCGACGGCTTGGCGGCAGTGAAAGCGACGATGGCCTCGCGCAGTTCCTGCACCGCCGCCGCTGGCGACGCCGTCAGTTGCACACGGGCGATCAGCCCCGCGACCCGCGGATCCTCGGCCGCCCGGTAGATGGCGGCCACCACGTCGCGCAGCGCGAGCTGCCGGCTGCCCCCGCTGACGAGAGCCAGGGGGTCGAAGCCCGAGGTCTCCGGCGGAATCGTGCGCAGGTCCAACTCGAGCAAACAGCCGTTGGGCACGCCGTGATGACGGGCGGTATCGACCCGGCCGGCCAGCGCCCGAACGTCGTCGACTCCGGGCATCGAAGGCAGGAAAGCGAACATGTCTGCAGACTACCGATGCACGGCCGTACGGTGGTCGGGTGAGGTTTTCCATCGCGATCCCGCAATTCGACTACGACGGCTTCGACGCAGCGGGGCTGCGCGCTTTCCTCGCGCGCGCCGAGGAGCTCGAGTTCGAGGGCGGCTGGCTGCTCGAACAGATCATCGGCCCCGCACCGCTGCTGGCTCCGCTGGAGCTGCTGGCGTATTGCGCGGCCTGCACCGAGCGCCTGCGCCTGGGCGTCGCCGTCCTGGTGACGTCGCTGCACGATCCGCTGCAGTTGGCCTCGGCCGCCACCGCGGTCGACCGACTCAGCCACGGCCGCTTGGACATTGGTGTCGCGCCCGGTGGTGGCCGACGCAAATTCGCCGCCTTCGGCGTGGACAAGGATACGTTCATCTCGTATTTCACCGAGGGCCTGGAACTGATGAAGGCGGCCTGGTCCGACGAGCCAAGGGTGACGTTTCACGGCCGGTTCCGCGACGTCGACGACCTGCCGATATCGCCCAAGCCGGTGCAGCGCCCGCACCCGCCGATCTGGTTCGGGGGCCTGGCGCCCAAGGCCCTGGCCCGGGCGGTGCGACACGGCGACTCATTTTTGGGCGCCGGTTCGTCGACCACCGAAGCGTTCGCCGGCGCCGTGACCGTGGTGCGCCGCGAACTCGAGGAGCAACACAAGGATCCCGCGACCTTCACCATCGGCAAGCGGGTCTATTTGATGGTCGACGACGACGCCGCCAAAGCCCGCGAACGCGTGCTGGACGGCCTGGACCGCATCTATGGCCGGATGCCCGGCGTGCAGGACGTGCCGGTCTCCGGCACACCCAACGACGTGGTGCGCGGGCTGCGCGAGGTCATCGACGCCGGGGCCCAGATGGTGCTGTTGAATCCCGTCGGCATCGACGCCGCGCAGAACCACGAACAGATGGAACGCCTTGCCGCAGAAGTGATTCCGCAGCTGAGCTAGCTAGGACAGCTCGGTGGCCGAACCGCCCGCGGCGGTGATCTTCTCGCGTGCGCTGCCGCTGAACTTGTGTGCCGACACCTCGACCCTGACCGTCAGCTTGCCGTCGCCGAGGACCTTGACCAGCGAGTTGCGGCGAACCGCGCCCTTGGCCACCAGCTCGTCCACGCCGATCGAACCACCCTGCGGGAAAAGCCGATTGAGGTCGCCGACGTTGACGATCTCGTACTCGGTGCGGAACCGGTTGCGGAACCCCTTGAGCTTGGGCAGCCGCATGTGGATCGGCATCTGGCCACCCTCGAAGGTGGCCGGCACGTTCTTGCGTGCCTTGGTGCCCTTGGTACCGCGACCGGCGGTCTTGCCCTTGGAGCCCTCACCGCGACCGACCCGGGTGCGCGCGGTCTTCGACCCCCGCGCCGGCTTGAGATCGTGCAGCTTGATCGTCATTTCTTGCTACCTCCGGTACCCGCGGTCGACGCCTCGGCCGGCTCCACCTCGACGAGGTGGCTGACCACCGCGATCAACCCGCGGGTCTGTGGGTTGTCCTCGCGAACCACCGACTGGCGAATCTTGCGCAGGCCCAGGGTGCGCAGGGACTCACGCTGCTTCCAGCGGGCCCCGATGGTGCTGCGCACCTGGGTGATCTTCAGTTGACTGCTCATGGTTGTGCCCCCGACGTCTGCGCCTCGCGTGCCGCCGCGCTGGCGATCGCGTCACCTTCCCGGCGAGCCTTGAGCATTCCGGCCGGCGCAACGTCCTCGATGGGCAGGCCGCGGCGAGCGGCCACCTCCTCGGGGCGCTGCAGCAGCTTGAGCGCGGTGACCGTCGCGTGGACCACGTTGATCGCGTTGTCGCTGCCCAGTGACTTGGCCAGGATGTCGTGCACGCCGGCGCATTCCAGCACCGCACGGGCGGCGCCACCGGCGATCACGCCGGTTCCGGGGCTGGCCGGGCGCAGCAGCACCACGCCGGCGGCCGCCTCACCCTGAACCGGGTGGGTGATGGTCCCGCGGATCAGCGGCACCCGGAAGAAGCCCTTGCGGGCCTCCTCGACGCCCTTGGCGATGGCCGCGGGAACTTCCTTGGCCTTGCCGTAGCCGACACCGACCATGCCGTTGCCGTCGCCGACGATCACCAGCGCGGTGAAGCTGAATCGCCGTCCACCCTTGACCACCTTGGAAACGCGGTTGATCGCGACAACCCGCTCCAGGTAGTTGCTCTTGTCGCCGTCGCGGTCGCGGCCACCACGACCGCCGTCGCCGCGCCGGCCGCGGCTGTCGCGGTCCCCGCGCGAGTCACGGCTGTCGCCGGCGCCTTGTCCGCCGGCCGGCTGCTCCGCCATTATGCGGTCCTTCCAGTCGTGTTCAAGCTCTTCGTCATCAGAATTGCAATCCGTTCTCGCGTGCGGCATCGGCCAGCGCCGCGATCCGTCCGCCGTAGGTGTATCCGCCTCGGTCGAAGACCACGCTGTCGATGCCGGCGGCCTTGGCGCGCTCGGCGATCAGCTGGCCCACCCGCACGCTGCGGGCTTTCTTGTCCCCCTGCAGGCTGCGCACGTCGTCCTCGATGGACGACGCGGCGGCCACCGTGGTCCCGTTCTCGTCGTTGACCAGTTGCACGTGGATGTGCCGCGCGGACCGGTTGATCACCAGCCGCGGACGCTGGCCGGTGCCGGCGATCTTCTTGCGCAGGCGTGCGTGCCTGCGCAGCCGGGAAACCCGCCGAGTCGCGGATACGCTCTGCCCCACCGGCTTTCGCGCGGCGGTGCCAGCTTGTGTTTGCGCCATGATTACTTACCTGTCTTTCCGACCTTGCGGCGGATCTGCTCACCCTCGTAGCGCACACCCTTGCCCTTGTACGGGTCGGGGCGGCGCAGACGGCGGATGTTCGCCGAGATCTGGCCGACCTTCTGCTTGTCGATCCCGGTGATGGTGAATTTCGTCGGCGACTGGACGGCGAACGTGATGCCGTCCGGAGCCTCGATCACCACGGGGTGGCTGTAACCCAGCGCGAACTCGAGGTTGGAACCCTTGAGCTGCACCCGGTAACCGACGCCGAAGATCTCCATCTTGGTGGTGTATCCCTGCGTGACGCCGGTGACCAGGTTGGACACCAGGGTCCGCGACAGCCCGTGCAGCGAGCGGTTGCGCCGCTCGTCGTTGGGGCGGGTGACCACGATCGCGCCGTCGTCGTTGCGCGACACGGTGATCGGCTCGGCCACCGTCAGGTCCAGGGCGCCCTTGGGTCCTTTCACCGACACCTTCTGGCCATCGATCGTCACGTCGACTCCGGACGGGACCGGAACCGGCTGCTTACCAATGCGAGACATAGTCTTTCGTTACCTCCCCGCCCTTACCAGACGTACGCGAGGACTTCGCCGCCCACGCCCTGTCGGGCTGCCTGGCGGTCGGTCAGCAGGCCCGAGGAGGTGGAGATGATCGCCACCCCCAGGCCACCGAGCACGCGCGGCAGATTGGTGGATTTCGCATACACCCGCAAACCGGGCTTGGACACGCGGCGCAGGCCGGCGATGCTTCGCTCCCGGCTCGGCCCGTACTTGAGCTGGACGATCAGCGACTTGCCGACCCGGGCATCCTCGGTCCGGAAATCGCTGATGTAACCCTCGCTCTTGAGGATCTGGGCGATGTTTGCCTTCAGCTTCGAGTGCGGCAACGTCACCTCGTCGTGATACGCCGAATTGGCGTTGCGCAGACGTGTCAAGAAGTCTGCGATCGGGTCCGTCATAGTCATCGAGCGCTGCTCCTCTTCATCGCTACGCTCTGCATCGTCGACATCGCGGTCATGACAGCGTTGGTACCTTCCTCGCGGTGGTTCCCGGTTTGGGCCTGTCGCGCACCTGTTCTGGGTTGGTCTTAGGGGTTGGGGCTGTTACCAGCTGCTCTTCTGCACGCCGGGCAGTTCGCCCGCGTGCGCCATCTCGCGCAGGCAGATCCGGCACAGTCCGAATTTGCGGAAGACCGCGCGCGGGCGGCCGCACTTGTTGCAACGGGTGTAGCCGCGCACCGCGAACTTCGGCTTGCGTGCGGCCTTGTTGACCAGTGCCTTCTTTGCCATCTACTCAGTTCTCCTTGAACGGAAAGCCGAGGGCCCGCAACAGCGCTCGTCCTTCGTCGTCGGTCGTCGCCGAGGTGACGACGTTGATGTCCATGCCGCGGACCCGGTCGATCTTGTCCACGTCGATCTCGTGGAACACCGACTGCTCGGCGAGCCCGAAGGTGTAGTTGCCGACACCGTCGAACTGCTTGGGCGACAGGCCGCGGAAGTCGCGGATACGGGGCAACGCGATCGAGGTGAGGCGGTCCAGGAACTCCCACATCCGGTCCCCGCGCAGGGTGACCCGCGCGCCGATCGGCATGCCCTCACGCAGCTTGAACTGCGCGATGGACTTGCGCGCGCGACGAATCTCGGGGCGCTGCCCGGTGATCAGCGCCAGGTCGCTGACGGCGCCGTTGATCAGCTTCGCGTCCCGTGCCGCATCGCCGACACCCATGTTGACGACGACCTTGGTCACCGTCGGGATCTGCATGACGTTGCCGTAGCCGAACTGCTGCTGCAGCGAATCGCGAATCTCGCTGCGGTAGCGCTCTTTCAGGCGCGGCTGAACCTTTTCTGCTGTGGTCATCCTAGATGTCCTTGCCGTTGCGCTTGGAGATACGAACCCGCTTGCCGGTCTCCTCGTCGACCCGGTAGCCGACGCGGGTGGGCTTACCGTCCGAGTCGACCACCATCACGTTGGAGACGTGGATCGGCGCTTCCTGGGTGACGATCCCGCCCGACTGCGCGCCCCGCTGGTTGGTCGAAACCGCGGTGTGCTTCTTGATCGCGTTGACGCCCTCGACCAGGACGCGATCGCGGTCCGGGTAGACCTTGAGCACCTTGCCTTTGGCGCCCTTGTCCTTACCGGCGATCACCAGGACGGTGTCGTCCTTCTTGACCTTCATTTACAAAACCTCCGGGGCCAGCGAGATGATCTTCATGAACCGCTTCTCGCGCAGTTCGCGGCCCACCGGCCCGAAGATGCGCGTCCCGCGCGGGTCGTTGTCGGGCTTGATGATCACCGCGGCGTTCTCGTCGAACTTGATGTAGCTGCCGTCGGGGCGGCGGCGCTCCTTGACCGTGCGCACCACGACGGCCTTGACGACATCCCCACGCTTGACGTTGCCGCCCGGGATGGCGTCCTTGACGGTGGCGACGATGACATCACCGATGCCGGCGTAGCGTCGCGACGAGCCGCCGAGCACACGGATGCACAAGATCTCCTTGGCGCCGGTGTTGTCGGCGACCTTCAGTCGCGATTCCTGCTGAATCACTCGATCTCCTGACCTGGGTTGCGTGTGCACGGCAGGAGAACCCACCTGGGTGAGCATTCGGCGGGCATGACCCACCAAAAACCTGACGTGCGCGGTCTTTGTCACCGAAGGGCACGCGGGGCCGATTCACACCGGCCGAGGTCTGCCCAAGGCAACCCCTAGAGTCTAGGGGACGACCAGCTCAGAGCCAAATTCTGCGCGAAGGCGATCGAGATGGGTCGATTCTGCACCTAAAAGGGCGGCGGGTCCTCGTCGAACCCGTGGGTGGTGGGCCAGGGGTGCTTCGCCGGTGGGGCGGCTCGGGCCAGGCGTGCGTCGCGGTTGTGCCGGCGTTCGGTGGCCACGCGCGCGGCGCGGTCCTGGGCGCGGGCGCGGCGGCGTTTGGGCATCATCGCGGTGCGCTCGGCGCAGTAATCGCGGGGCGGGTCGGCTTCGGTGGCCGGTATCGCGCCGGTGGGCGCGCACAGGCTGGGGAATAAGAGTGCGCTGCCCGGGGTGGTGACGTAGGTGTGTCCGTCGGGCAGCGTCCAGATGACGGTGCCGTCGGGCAGCTGGCGGTCGCGCCAGCCCCAAAACGTCTTCATCAGATGGTGCCCACGGCATAGCGCCTTGAGGTTCGAGGCGTGCGTGGGGCCGCCGTCGGCATACGGGATCGTATGGTCGAGGTCGCAGTCGGTGGCCGGGCGGTCACAACCCGGGGCCCGGCACGTCAGGTCGCGGCAGCGCACGAAGTCGGCCAGTGCGGCCGAGGGGCTGTAGCGGGTTTCGGCACCCGTGGGTGGGATCAGCGGCACCAGCCGCGCCGAGGCGGCCAGCTCGGCGAGCACCTCGGCCGGGATGAGACCTTCCACCCCGGGCGAGACCGCCGGGGTCGAGGCGGTGCCCTGCAGGCTGGCCTGCTCGGCGATCACGTGGATCACCACGTTGCTCTTGACCGCCCTCGGCGCGACCGCCGGGCAGTCGGAACCCCCGCAGCCACACACCAAACGCGCGCCGCCGGCGGCCAACACCCCCAACGCATCCGCACGCCGCTGCGCGGCGGTGCGCGGATCGGCCGCACACACCGTGGCGGCCAGCTCATCGAGGCGCCGATCCAACGCCTGGCCGTCGGTGGCCACCACACTGCCGCTCACATACGCCATCCCCGACTCGTGGTCGAGCACATCGACATAGCGATCCCGCAGCGCGTCCTTGGCCCGGCGCACCGCGTCGGCATCCGCGAGTGCGACCACCCGGTCCACCGCAGCACCCAGCCCACCGCGGGTCAGCGAGGGGCGCCGCGACAGCACCACCGCCAACTGCTCATCCACGCGGGCCAACACCTCGGCATCGGTGATCAAGTCAGTGCGAAACACCACCGTCTGAAACGCCCGGTAATCGATCAAACCGGCCCGAAAGACCTCACCGACCCGCGGCAACCGATCGCGCAAAGCCATCGCATACCGCAAGTAGCTATGCCCCATCGCCACACTGCACCCCAACGCGGCACCCAACTGCGCGGCCACCGCCTCCCACGCATCCGCCGACCAGTCCGCCTGCTCCCCCGACTCCCGACACCGCAACACCAACAACTCACCGGCCGCCACCAACCGCTCGGCGGCCGCCCGCGCCTCCGCACGCCCCGCCTCACGCGCCCGATCCAGCAGCGCCCCCGACTCGGGCGTCTCCCGCGACGCATACCACCACTCGAACATAAGTTCGATCATGCCACCGGCCACCGACAAGTGCGGTCAGTCGCCCTGCCGGATCCAGGCGACGATGTACAGGGTCATCGCCGTGACCAGCGCGATAAGCACCCACTGCACGATCGCCTGGTCGATCCACGACCCGGGCGGCGGGGCCCCGGGCAGGATGTTGCGCAGCGGGACGATCGCGAACAGGTTCGCGGCGTACCAGGTGGCGAACGGCGGCAGGAACTTCCTTCGGCCCAGCGCCATCGGAATGGCGACCAGCAGGGCCAGGGTGGGCAGGCTGACCAACACCAGGCAGATGCCCAGGTCGAAGATCAGGGGACCCTTGGCCCGCTTCAGGGTGATCACCACATTGCCGTTGTCGGTGGCGCGGGAAGTGGGCAGCGCGCTCGGGTCGTGCATCCGGTTGACGCTGACCTGCCACCCGTCCAGCGCCCCGGTCACCTCGACGCGGGCGGGAACCTTCCTGCGGTTCTCACCGGTGCCCACGAACGCGTCGGCCGCGATCGGCTCCGTCTGATAGGAGTCGAACGGCCAGTTACCCGGATCGCCGTGCGCCTCGATGGTGGTGCTGAGCTGGGCCGGCGCCTTGCCCTTCGGGTATTGCAGATCTCCCAGATCGCTTGTGGGATAAAGCCGGACCGCGACGTCGTTGGCCAGCACGTCAAACCTGTTGTCGTACTGGGCAACTCCTGGATACGCCAGCACCTCGACGGACAGCCGGTTGGCCACCGGCTTCAACTCTTCGAGGCGCAGCTGCACGATCGTGGCGTCGCCGCCGCCCTGGCTCAGGTCCAGTGGCGGCAGGGGCCCCTCTGACCGCTGTAGAAAGTGCACGCCGAACAGCGACAGGACGTAGACGATGATGACGCCCGCGAGAATGCCGACGCCAATCGCGATCCGCGGCGCCTCCCGCTTCTGCTTCGGGGCCTCGGTGGTCATCGCCGGCCGCCGCGAGCAACACCCCGCCGGGAATACCGAAGTGCTTGCTGACGCCGGGCCGGTGCCGTCGGCGAGAACCGGTCGGAAGAGGGCGACACGCCGTCAGATGTTAGCGGACCGACGCGGCCGCCCGCGCGACGAAATCTCCTGTCCAGTAACGCATCAGGCCCGCGTCACCCATCGGCCATGCGCCGTTTACATCGCCGGCTGAAAAAGCGGCCCTCCGGCCTGGCGACACCCATTTGCTAACCCGATGACGAGTCGGCCACGCAGCGAAACCCGATGTGGGTCGTCGCGGAGTCCTGCGATTGTGGTGACCGGGCCGCCGGACGGTAACGGTGGCAGTACTCCGGCGCGCACAGGTGGCTGCCGCCCTTCAACGCTTGGTTGACGGACGGATCGGCCGGGCCCGACGGGGCGCAGCAGGACTTGGGCGGCGGGTCGAGCCGGTGACGCGCCGAGTATTCGGTGGCCGTCCACTCCCACACGTTGCCGATCATGTCGACGAGCCCAAAAGCGTTGGGGGGGAAGGTACCTACCGGCGAGGTCCCCACCCAGCCGAGCGCCCCGTCGTTGCGGTACGGAAAGCTGCCCTGCCACGTGTTGGCCATCAGCCGGCCCTCGCTGGTGGCCTCGTCACCCCAGGAGTACGTGGTCGTCGAACCGGCCCGCGCCGCGTACTCCCACTCGGCCTCGGTCGGCAGGCGCCGGCCGGCCCAGCGCGCGTAGGCGGTCGCATCCGGATACGCCACCTGCACCACCGGATGATCACCGCGGTCGCGGACATCGCTGTCGGGCCCGAACGGGTGGCGCCAGCTCGCGCCGGGCACCCACCGCCACCACTGTCGCCAGTCGCGCAGGTCGACCGGCCCGGCGGTCGGACGGAAAACCATTGCGCCCGGGCACAAATCGCCGGGGTCCGCGCCCGGATACAGCGCCGGGTCGATCGGCTGCTCGGCCACCGTCACATATCCGGTGGCGGCGACGAATTCGGCGAACTGCGCGTTGGTGACCGGGTGCCGTTCCACCGCGATCGGACCCACCGTCACGGTGTGGATCGGCGCCTCTTCGGGGTAGAAGCTGGTCGATCCCATGCGGAATGATCCGCCGGGGAGGTCGACCAGCTCGGTTAGCACCCCGTCAGGCTACGCCCGCCGGGCGCCTCAGTCGGATTGCCGATACCAGGTGAGCATGTACAGCGCCATCGCCGCGACCAGTGCGATCAACACCCAGATCACCAGGGCTTGGTCGATCCACGCGCCCGGCGGGGGCGCCCCCGGTAAAAAGTTGCGGATGGGGATGACGGCGAACAACATAGCGGCAAACCACGTGACGAACGGTGGCACGAATTTCCGTCTGCCCAAGGCGATTTGGATGACCACGGCGAAGGCCAACGCGGGCAGCGCGAAGAGAACCAGGCAGATCCCGAGGTCGAAGATCAGCGGGCCCTTGGCCCGGTGCAGGGTGATGACGACGTTGTCGGCGCGATCCGAGTCCTGGCTGGCCTCGCCGACGCGCTGAACGCTGACGTCCCAGCCGTCCAGGCCTCCGGTGACCTCCACCCGCGCGGGAATGTAGCGGCGCGCATCCCCCTGGCCGACAAGCACATCGGCGGATAGGGCGTCGGTGCGGTAGGAATCGAACGGCCAATTGTTCGGGTCGCCGTGTGCCTCGATGGTGGTCGCGACCTGCGCCGGCGACTTGCCGGCCGGGTACTGCAGATCGCCGAGGTCGTTCGGGGGATCCATGCGCACCGCGGTGTCGGTCTTGAGCACCTCCAGGCGTTTGTCGAACATCGACTCCTCGGGGATCACCAGCACCTTCACTGTCAACCGGTTCGCGGCGGTGTCCAGCTTCTCCAGGCGCACCAGCACGACGGTGTCATTGGTGGCGTTGAGGTCCGGCGGCTTGAGCGGGCCACCCGATTTCGCGAGCAGGTGCACCCCGAACAGCGACAGGACATACACGGCGAGGAAGCCCGCGACGGCGGCCATGGCGATGACCCTGCGCCGCTTGCGCCGGTCGGGCTCGGCCGGTGACGCGGGTGCCGCGGGTGGTTGCTCCGCTGGCGCCGGAGGCGGCGGCGAGGGTGGCGCTTGATGGGACATCGGTCACACCTCCGTGGGAACTCGAACACTCGTGGACGGATGCTAGCGAACTCGCCACCGGTGCGGGCGAAGTTTAAAAATTCGTCATGTTTAGGCAATTTTCGCCGGGTCCGCTGCACCGCGCGCCGGTTCAGCGAAACGAACTTGTGGGCTCGGCGGCCACCGCGCCCCGCGCCGCGCAAACCTTCGATCGCAGCCGGTGCGCGCACCAGTTCATCCGGAGTTTGTTTGCCTGTTCAACCGGTGGCGGTAGATGTCGACTGTGCAGCGCAAGCGTTGGGCACCGGTGACCGGCGTTCTGGTGGCCGCCCTGGTGGTCTCGGCATGCAGCAACTCCCCCGCGAGCCTGCCGTATACCGCCGGCGCCAAGGTGGACTGCGGCGGCAAGCAGACCCTGGCGGCCAGCGGCTCGACCGCGCAGGCCAACGCGATGACCCGGTTCGTCGACGCCTATCGCCAGGCCTGCTCCGGGCAGACCCTGAACTACACCGCCAACGGGTCGGGCAACGGGATCGCCGACTTCCTGGCCGGCAGAACGGATTTCGCCGGATCGGACACACCGCTGTCGGGTGAGCAGTACGCCACCGCCAGACAGCGGTGCGGCGGCGCCGACGCCTGGAACCTGCCGGTGGTATTCGGCCCGCTGGCCATCACCTACAACCTCGCCGCCGTCGACTCGCTGGTGCTCGACGCGCCCACGCTGGCCAAGATCTTCAACGGCACGATCACCCGCTGGGACGACCCGGCCCTGACGTTGCTCAACGCCTCCATGCCGGCCGAGGACATTCACGTCATCTACCGCAGCGACGGTTCGGGCACCACCGACAACTTTCAGGCCTACCTGCAGTCCGCGTCCGGCGGGGCGTGGAACAAGGGCGCGGGCAAGGCCTTCAACGGCGGCGTCGGCACGGGCGCCGTCGGCAACACCGGCATCGCGGCCGCCGTGAAGAACACCGAGGGTGCGATCGGCTACACCGAACTGTCGTATGCGCTCCAGCAGGGACTGTTCGCGGCCGAGATCAAGACGCCGGCCAGCCGCAGATCGTTGCGTCCCGTCCGGATCGGCACCGACACCGTCGGCAAAACCATCAGGGGCGCCAGGATCACCGGCGCCGGCAACGATCTGGTGCTCGACCTGTCGTCGTTCTACAACCCCGCCCAGCCGGACGTCTACCCGATCGTGCTGGCGACCTACGAGATCGTCTGCTCCAAGTACCCCACCTTCGATGTGGCCAAGGCGGTCAAGGCTTTTCTACAGGCGGCCATCGGCCCCGGCCAGATCGAACTGGCCAAAAGCGGCTACATCCCGTTGTCGCCCGAGTTCCAGGCGCGGGTGTCGGCCGCGGTCGACGCGATCAGTTCGGTGGACGCACCAAAATCCGAATGAGCACAACTACGTCCGGGTAGGCGCTTTTCGATCGCGTTGTCGCCACCAGCCGATCAGGAACAGCGTCAGCGCGGTGACGAGCCCGATCAACACCCACAGCACGATGGCCTGATCCACCCACGAACCGTACGGCGGGCTGCCCGGCAGGATGTTGCGCAGCGGGACGATCGCGAAAAGCATTGCGCCGTACCACGTGGTGAGCGGCGGCAGGAACGACGTGCGGCCCAGCGCCACGGGAATGGCGACCCATAACGCCAGCACGGGCAGCGAGATCAGGACCAGACAGATGCCGACATCGAAGATCAGCTGCCCCTTGGCCCGGTGCAGCGTGATCACCACGTCGTCCTTGAGGTCCGGGTTGTTGTCTTCGGCGTCGTGGACGCGGGTGACGGTGGCATCCCAGCCGTCCAGCCCCCCGGTCGCCTCGACGCGCGCGGCCGTCTTCTCCTTGCCGGCGCCGGACCCGGTGAACACGTCGGCCGAGATGACGCCGGTCCGGTACGAGTCGAACGGCCAGTTCGCCGGATCGCCGTGCGCCTCGATGGTGGTTGTCACCTGTGCGGGTGCCTTGCCGACCGGGTACTGCAGATCACCCAGGTCGTTGTCGGGATACAGCCGGACCGCCGCATCGGTCGTGAGCACCCCGAAGTTCTTGTCGTACAACGTGTCTTTGGGGTAGACGAGCACATTGACCGTCAGCCGGTTCGCGACGGTATCCAGCTTCTCCAGCCGCACCTGCACGACGCTGTCCTCGGCCTCGACCTTGCTCAGGTCTACCGCGGGTAGCGGGGGCGCCGATTTGGCCAGCAGGTGCACGGCGATCAGCGACAGCACGTAGATGACGACGAGGGAGGCGACGATCCCGAACGCGATGGCGATCTGCCGCCCTCGCGCGCCGGCCGGTGCCGGCGGCGCGGGTGGTCCGGCGGGCATCGGGGTACTCATCAGTCCTTCGAAAAGGCAAGCGCGATCTCGGTTTCCACGTCCACATAGGGTCGGCCGGACAGGTCGACGGTCACCTGGGTGATGGTGCCTCCGGTGAAGGTGAACGGCGCCTTATAGCGACTGGAGACGCCCGACCCGCCGTTGCGCCCGACCGTGATGCCCGCGCCCGCCAGCCCGAAGGTGCCGGGGTGGGTGCTCACCCCGGTCAGCATGCCGACGACCTTGTCGTCGATGAACAAGCTGACGTCACCGAGCGGCGTGTGACTGTTCTCGACCGTCCCGGTGCGTGAATAGCTGGCGCCGAACAGATGTCGGCCCAGCGGCACGGCGTCGGACGACGACACCTCCTGCTGGCGCTCGCCGAGGAAGTTGTACACGTAGTGCAACCGGCCGTCCTGGATGAACAGCACATGCCCGCCGTGCGCGCCGCCCTGCTTGAACAGCACACCCTCGGCGCCAGTGGTGTCGACGGTCACCTCGGCGAGCACCGAGAAGGACCGGCCGCGGATTTCGGCGGCGGCACCGATGCTGACGTCAGCGCAGTCCGGATAGTAGATGTAGGTGTTCCGGTCGCTGACCAGATATGGCCGCGACCGGCCCAGCGTCTCGAGGATGTTCAGGTCCGACAGCGGCAGTCCGTTGTATTTGGCCGCCTCCGAGAACCACAGCGCCTTGAGTTCTTCGAGTTTGTCCGGGTTTTCGGCGGCCAGGTCGTGGCACTGGCTGCGGTCGGCCTCGATGTGGAACAGTTCCCAGCGGTCGGCGTCGAAATGCGACCAGCCGGCCGGTGTCGCCGCATGGACGGTGTTGGCGAACCAGCCCTGGTGCCAGATCCCGCGGGTGCCCAGCATGGTGTAGAACTGGGTGCTCTTGCCGGTGTCGGCGCCCGGATCGGCAAGGGCCGCCTTGAAACTCACGCCGTCCAGGGGCTTCTGGGGGATGCCCTTGAGGGTCTGCGGTGGCGCCATGCCCAGCAGGTCGTAGACGGTCGGGGTGATGTCGCAGACGTTGACGTAGGTGTCGCGAACCTCCCCGTGTGCGGCAATTCCGTTGGGCCACGAGATGATTGCCGTATCCGCGATGCCACCCTCATGGGAGGCGTACCGCTTGTAGAGCTTGTAGGGCGTGTTGAAGGCCATCGCCCAGCCGATCGGGTAATGGTTGTAGGTTTCGGGGCCGCCGAGGTGGTCGAATAACTTCATGCTCTCTTCGACGGTGTCGATGTAGCCGTTGAAGAACTTGCCCTCGTTGACCGAGCCGTTCGGGCCACCCTCGCCGCTGGCGCCGTTGTCGGAGATGACCACGATGATGGTGTTGTCCAGCTGGCCCGATTCCTCGAGATAGTCCAGGATGCGGCCGATCTGGGCGTCGGTGTAGCTCAAGAACCCGGCGAACACCTCGGCCATCCGCGCGAACAGCCTTTTCTCTTCGTCGTTGAGTGAATCCCAGGGTCGCACGGTGTCCTGCAGCGGCCACGGCTCACCGCTCGGTCCCTTCACGTCCAGGTACGGGTTGACCGGTGACAGCTCGGTGTCGGGCGGCACGATTCCGAGCGCCTTCTGCCGCTCCAGCACGATCTCGCGGTAGCGCTCGTAGCCCATGTCGAAGCGACCGGCGTAGCGGTCGGCCCATTCTTTGAATACGTGATGCGGCGCGTGCCCGGCGCCGGGGCACACGTAGGAGAACCAAGGCTTCTCGGGCGCAATCACTTTGGCGTCGCGGATGAACTCGATGGTCTTGTCGGCCAGGTCCTTGGAGAGGTGGTAGCCGTCCTCCGGGGTGCCCGGCGGGCTCACCGGGTGGTTGTCGTACACCAGGTCGGGATACCACTGGTCGGTTTCACCGCCCAGGAATCCGTAGAACCGTTCGAAGCCGCGTGAGGTCGGCCAGTGCCGCTTGGTCGACGCGAGATTCGATTCCTCGAGCGGGGTCAGGTGCCACTTGCCCACGGCGTAGGTGTTGTAGCCGTGCTCGGCGAGCGCCTCGGAGAGCAGGCCGGTGTCAAACGGTATGCGGCCGTTGGCATTGGGGAAGCCCTCGGTGAACTCCTCGATGGTGGCCATGCCGACCGTCGTGGCGTTGCGTCCGGTGAGCAGCGACGCCCGGGTCGGCGAGCACAGCGCGGTGGTATGGAATTGCGAGAGCCGGACGCCGCGCTCGGCGATGCGCGACATGGCCGGCATCTCCACCAGACCGCCGAAGCAGTCCCAGGTGGCGATGCCCGTGTCGTCCCACACCAGGTACAGGACGTTGGGTGCGTCGGGGGGCGCGGTCGGCGCGGCGTAGGGTCCCCAGTCCGGTTCGGAGTCCCGGATGTCGAGCTCGATCTTCCCGTTGAACTGCCCCGACCCAGTCGCCATCGCCGCAGACTACACCCGCGACGGGGCGTTCGCTGCCGCTAGCTAAAAGGGCTTACTTAGCCTTTTCCAGAATTTCGACGAGGCGCCAGCGCTTGGTCGCCGAGGTCGGGCGGGTCTCCATCAGCGATACGCGGTCGCCGATTCCCGCCGTGCTGTTCTCGTCGTGCGCCTTGACCTTCGTGGTGGTCCGGATGATCTTGCCGTACAGCGGGTGACGCACGCGGTCCTCGAGCTCGACCACGATGGTCTTCTGCATCTTGTCACTCACCACGTAGCCGATGCGCACCTTGCGCCGTCCCCGCACCTTCGGGTTGGCCGGAGTGTGCTTGGGGCCTTTGGGATTACCGTCCTTCGACGCGGCCTCGGTTGCGGCGGCCTTCTTGGGCGCGGCCTTCTTGGCTTCTGCCATCACGATTCCTTACCATCCGGCCCGGAAGCCAGGCCCAGTTCTCGTTCGCGCAGCACCGTGTAGACGCGCGCGATCTCCTGACGCACCGTGCGGAGCCGGCGGTTGTTGGTGAGCTGTCCGGTCGCCATCTGGAAACGCAGATTGAACAGCTCTTCCTTGGATTCGCGCAACCGCTCGGTGAGCTCCTCTTCGGTGAGCTCACGCAGTTCGCCAGGCGAAATTCCCACTGCCATCAGAACTGATCCTCTCGAGTCACGATGCGGGCCTTGATCGGCAACTTGTGGATCGCGCGGGTCAGCGCCGCCCGGGCGGTCTGCTCGTTGGGGTAGCTGAGTTCGAACAGCACCCGGCCCGGCTTGACGTTGACGACCCACCACTCCGGCGAACCCTTACCCGAACCCATGCGGGTCTCGGCGGGCTTCTTGGTCAGCGGCCGGTCGGGGAACACGTTGATCCACACCTTGCCGCCACGCTTGATGTGCCGGTTGATGGCGATACGAGCGGACTCGATCTGGCGGTTGGTGACGTAGGCGTGCTCCAAGGCCTGGATGCCGTAGTCACCGAAGTTCACCGCCGTACCGCCACTGGCGATGCCGCGCTGGCGGGGGTGGTGCTGCTTGCGGTGTTTAACCCTGCGGGGAATCAACATGATTCAGCTCTCCGTGCTCTGTGGTTCTGCAGCGGGTGCGGACTGGGCCGGCGCGGCGCCAGCGCCCTCTTCGGCGCTTGCGGCCGCGCGGCCGGCCTCGGTGCTGGTGGCCGTGGTGCCCGACGCGCCACTGCGACGCGGACGGGTGCCCGACGGACGCTCACGGCGCGAACGCTCGGCACCGGCCGGAGCGGCGGCGGCCAATTCGCGCTTCCCGCCGACGATGTCGCCCTTGTAGATCCACACCTTCACGCCGATCCGGCCGAAGGTGGTCTTGGCTTCGTACAGGCCGTAGTCGATGTCGGCGCGCAGCGTGTGCAGCGGCACCCGGCCCTCGCGGTAGAACTCCGAGCGGCTCATCTCGGCGCCGCCGAGGCGGCCGGAGCACTGCACCCGAATGCCCTTGACGTTGGGCTGACGCATCGCCGACTGGATGGCCTTACGCATCGCCCGGCGGAACGCCACGCGGTTGCTCAGCTGCTCGGCGACGCCCTGGGCCACCAGTTGCGCCTGCGACTCCGGGTTGCGGACCTCGAGGATGTTGAGCTGAACCTGCTTGCCGGTCAGCTTCTCCAGGTCGGCACGGATCCGGTCGGCCTCGGTGCCGCGGCGGCCGATCACGATGCCGGGACGCGCGGTGTGGATGTCCACCCGGACTCGGTCACGGGTGCGCTCGATCTCCACGTCGGCGATCCCGGCCCGCTCCAGGCCGGTCGAGAGCAGCCGCCGGATGGCGACGTCTTCCTTGACGTAGTCCGCGTACTGCTTGTCGGCGTACCAGCGTGACTTCCAGTCGGTGGTGATGCCCAGCCGGAAACCGTGCGGATTGATCTTCTGGCCCACTAGTCTGAGCCTCCCTTCGCGTCAGAGGTCTCAGACGTCTTGGCTTCGGCCTTCGCCGCCTTCTTCGCGGGCGCTTTGGTGGCGGCCTTCTTGGCGGGCGCCTTATTGGCCGGCGCTTTCTTGGCGGGGGCCTTCGCGGCGGCCTTGCTGGCCTCGGCGCGACGGGCCCGGGACGACTTCGCCGGTCCCTGGTCCTTGCCCGGCCGGCTTTCCACCACGACGGTGATGTGGCTGGTGCGCTTGCGGATCCGGAACGCGCGGCCCTGGGCGCGCGGACGGATGCGCTTGGCGGTGGGGCCCTCGTCGGCGTAGACGGTGGCGACCACCAGGGTCGCCGGGTCCAGCCCGTTGTTGTTCTGCGCGTTGGCCGCGGCACTGGCGATCACCTTGGCCACCGGCTCGCTGGCGGCCTGCGGCGCCCAGCGCAGGATGTCCAGCGCGTCGGCCACCGAGCGGCCGCGCACCAGGTCGATCACCCGGCGCGCCTTTCTCGGCGACACCCGCACGAACCGTGCTTTGGCCACCGCCGATGGGAATTCCGTTGTGGTCATCGCCGTTTGGCCTTCCGGTCGTCCTTGATGTGTCCCTTGAAGGTGCGGGTGGGCGCGAATTCACCGAGCTTGTGGCCGACCATCGCCTCGGTGACGAACACCGGGACGTGCTTGCGTCCGTCGTGGACGGCGAAGGTGTGGCCGATGAAGTCAGGAATGATCGTCGAACGTCGCGACCATGTCTTGATCACCTGTTTGGTGTTCTTCTCGTTCTGCGTGTCCACCTTCTTGAGCAGGTGGCCGTCGACGAACGGGCCCTTCTTCAGGCTGCGTGGCATGTGCTGATACTCCTAGTCCTGGGACTTCCTCAGCGCCCGTGCTTCTTGCCGGTGCGCCGGCGTCGGACAATGAGCTTGTTGCTGGCCTTGTTCGGGTGCCGGGTGCGGCCCTCGGGCTTGCCCCACGGGCTCACCGGGTGACGACCACCGGAGGTCTTGCCCTCACCACCACCGTGCGGGTGGTCCACCGGGTTCATCACCACACCACGGACGGAGGGGCGCTTGCCCTTCCACCGCATCCGGCCGGCCTTGCCCCAGTTGATGTTCGCCTGTTCGGCGTTGCCGACCTCGCCGACGGTGGCGCGGCAGCGCACGTCGACGCGGCGGATCTCACCGCTGGGCATCCGCAGCGACGCGTAGGTGCCCTCTTTACCGAGCAACTGGATGCTCGACCCGGCCGAGCGCGCCAGCTTGGCGCCGCCGCCCGGCCGCAGCTCCACGGCGTGGATGACGGTACCGGCCGGGATGTTGCGCAGCGGCAGGTTGTTGCCCGGCTTGATGTCGGCGTTCGGGCCGCACTCCACCACGTCGCCCTGCGAAAGTCCCTGCGGCGCAATGATGTAGCGCTTCTCGCCGTCCAGGAAGTGCAGCAGCGCGATGTTGGCGGTGCGGTTGGGGTCGTACTCGATGTGCGCGACCTTGGCGTTCACGCCGTCCTTGTCGTTGCGGCGGAAGTCGATCACCCGGTAGGCGCGCTTGTGGCCGCCACCCTTGTGGCGGGTGGTGATGCGGCCGTGCGCGTTCCGGCCACCGTGGCCGTGCAGCGGGCGCACCAGCGACTTCTCCGGGGTGGAACGGGTGACTTCGGAGAAATCGGACACGCTCGAGCCGCGGCGGCCCGGGCTCGTCGGCTTGTACTTACGAATTGCCATGTCTAATCAGGTCTTCCTCTCGCGGCGGCTACGCCGGTGCCCCGAACAGATCGATCGGCTTGCTACCCGGCGCCAGCGTGACGATGGCCCGCTTGGTGCTCTTGCGCTTGCCGAATCCGGTCCTGGTGCGCTTGCGCTTACCTTGCCGGTTCGCGGTGTTCACCGATGCGACCTTGACGGAGAAGATCTTCTCGATAGCGATCTTGATCTGCGTCTTGTTCGAATCGGGGTGCACCACAAACGTGTACACGTTGTCGTCGAGCAACGAGTAGGACTTCTCCGAGATGACGGGGCCCAGAATGATGTCGCGGGGGTCAGTGATGGTCGCCATCTACGCCGTTACCTCCACATCTTTATCGGCGGCGCCGCCGGTGGCCCCAGCGATGTAGGCGCCCAGCGCCTCAACGCTGAACACCACGTCGTCGGAGCGCAGCACGTCGTAGGTGTTGAGCTGGTCGGGAGTCAACACGTGCACACCGGGCAGGTTGCGCACGCTCTTGGCGCCAGTCTCGTCGCTGCGCCCGATCACGACCAGCACCTGCTTGCGGTCGGTCAGCGTGCCCAAGAACGCCCGGGCGTTCTTGGTCGACGGCGTCTGCCCCGACACCAGCTCGGTGATCGCGTGGATGCGGCCGTTGCGAGCCCGGTCGGACAGGGCACCGCGCAACGCCGCGGCGATCATCTTCTTGGGCGTGCGCTGGCTGTAGTCGCGGGGCTTGGGCCCGTGCACGACGCCACCACCGGTGAACTGCGGGGCGCGGGTCGAACCCTGACGGGCCCGCCCGGTTCCCTTCTGCCGGTACGGCTTACGGCCACCGCCGCTGACATCGCCGCGCGTCTTGGTCGAGTGCGTGCCCTGACGCGCCGCCGCCCGCTGCGCGGTGACGACCTGGTGCATCAGCGCGATATTGGCCGGCGCATCGAACAACTCGGCCGGCAACTCGATCGAACCCTCGACCTTGCCGCCCGGCGTCTTGACGTCAATCTTCACCGCTGCCATTACTTCTCACCTCGCTTGACCGCGCTGCGGACCACGACGAGTCCACCGGTGCGGCCGGGGACCGCGCCCTTGATCAGCAGCACGCCGTTCTCGGTATCGACCTTGTGCACCAACAGGTTCTGGACGGTCACCCGGTCGCTACCCATCCGGCCCGCCATCCGGGTGCCCTTGAAGACCCGGGCGGGGGTGGCGCAGCCGCCGATGGAACCGGGCCGCCGGTGCACCGCCTGGGCACCGTGGCTGGCGCCCTGGCCACGGAAGCCGTGGCGCTTCATGGTGCCGGCGAAGCCCTTGCCCTTGGAGGTGCCCGTGACATCGACGTAGGCGCCGTCGGCGAAGATCTCCGCCGTCAGCTCCTGGCCGACCTCGTATTCGGCGGCCGCCTCGGGGTTCTCCAGCCGCAACTCGGCCAGAAACCGGCGCGGGTTGACGCCCGCGGCGGCGTACTGACCGGTCACCGGCTTGTTGACCTTGCGGGGACTGATCTCGCCGTAGGCCAGCTGCACGGCGCTGTAGCCGTCGCGCTCGGGGGTACGGATCCGGGTCACCACGTTCGGGCCGGCCTTGACGACCGTCACCGGCACGACCCGGTTGTTCTCGTCGAACACCTGCGTCATGCCCAGCTTGGTACCCAGGATGCCTTTTCTTGCCATGAGTCGCCGATCTCCTACTGGATGTTGACGTCGACACTGGCCGGAAGGTCGATGCGCATCAGCGCGTCGACGGTCTTCGGCGTCGGGTCGAGGATGTCGATGAGCCGCTTGTGCGTGCGCATCTCGAAGTGCTCCCGCGAGTCCTTGTACTTGTGCGGTGAGCGGATGACGCAATACACGTTCTTCTCAGTCGGCAGCGGCACCGGACCTACAACGCTGGCACCCGTGCGGACGACGGTCTCGACGATCTTGCGCGCCGACGCGTCAATAGCCTCATGGTCGTAGGCCTTAAGCCTGATGCGGATCTTCTGTCCCGCCACGCTTCTCCTACCCTCACTCCTGTTGGGGCCCGGTATCCGGGCTCACATAGTCCTCAGTGCCTCCCAGCGCGCCAGTCGACGGCCCAATCTTGGGCCGATCGAGCGTTGCGCCGGATATTGCGCCGCTGTTTACCTGTCGTGGTCCACCGGCCCCCGCGGTCGGGCGTGTCACCCTCACGCAGCCTCAGCACGACAATTTCAGGATCGAAATTCGTCGCTCTCAAAGGATGGGACCGGACGCGCCCGTTTGGACGCTGGTCGTATGCCCGACCAGGCGCAAACCCGGCTCAAGGCAACCTGAACAGTATGCCTGAAGATCGTGGCCGATCAAAATTCGGCCCGGATCTGCGTCCGAATCCGCCACACCCGCCTCGCGGACGGTAGCACCGGAGGATAACCGCGCTGGTCAGAAGCGCCTAGCTGGCGGGGCGCCGGCCCTCAGGCACCCGCCGATTCGACAGTCGCCGCGCCGGACCTGGCGCACTGGACGTGCAGGAAGCCGTCGACGGCCTCCAGCGCGCATTGCCGGTAGTCGAAATCGGGCAGGGTGGACAGCCTGCCCAGCACCAGGGGCCCGATGAGCAGGGCGATCGCCCGCGACCGGTCGACCTCCCCCAGCTCGGCGGCCTCCGGGCTGTCGAAGATGGCGTCGAAGGGCTCCGCGTACTGCTGGGCGATGCGCTCGCGCAGGGTGGTGATGGCCGCGCTGTCGGCGTTGTGGCTGCGCCGCGGCTCGGGCATGCCTTCCAGGTCGCGGCCCAGCGCCAGCCAGGACATGGCGGTCATCACGGTCGGGGCCAGGGCCACGGCCTCGGCCTGGGCCAGCACCACCGCGACCAGCCGGTCGCGCAGCGAGCCCTCGGCCGGCGGGGTGGGCGACGCCGGTATCAGGCTGTTGAAAGCCGCTGCCAGTAAGTCGTTTCCGCTCGGGAAGTGGCGATACAGGGTTGCCCGGGCGACGTTGGCGGTGCGGGTGACCGCGTCGACCGTCACCGCACTGGGACCCCCGGCGCGCAGCAGCGTGACGGCGGCTTCCAGCAGCCTGGCCCGCGACCGTGCCGGGCGCGGGTCGGACGTCTCGGTGGAAATTGCGCCCACCTCCCGTTTGAAAACAAGACTATCGGTCTACCTACAAGACTATTGGTCTCGAAACGTCGCACGGTCCCAAGGAGGCGCACCGCATGGTCGAAACCCTCGTCCGGAATGACCAGCGTACTGACGGGATCGGCATCGGCGGTAGCTTCCGGGCCCGAAACTGGACGCTGGCCGTCGCCTGCATGGGGGTGGCCCTGGTGGTGGCGTCGATGACGGCCCTGAACACCGCGCTCGGCGACCTGGCGGTCGCCACGTCGGCCACCGCCTCGCAGTTGAACTGGGTCGTCGACGGCTACACCGTGGCGTTGGCCTGCCTGCTGCTGCCGGCCGGCGCGATCGGTGACCGCTACGGACGGCGCGGCGCGCTGCTGACCGGACTGCTGGTGTTCTCGATCGGCTCGGTGGCGCCGGCGCTGCTGCACAACCCGTCCCAGATCATCGCGGGGCGGGCGGTGGCCGGGATCGGTGCCGCGTTCGTCATGCCCGCGACGCTGTCGCTGCTCACGGTGGCCTATCCAAAAGACGAGCGCACCAAGGCCGTTGGGATCTGGGCGGGGACGGCCGGTTCCGGCGGCGTGTTGGGCATGCTCGGTTCCGGCCTGCTGCTTCGGTTTTGGGACTGGCACGCCATCTTCTGGTCGCTGGGCATCGCCGGCCTGCTGATTTTCGCGCTGGCCTGCACCGTGGCGTCGTCACGCGACGCGGGCGCTCCTCGGGTCGATGCGCCGGGCGCGGTCCTGATCGGCGCGGCGGTCGCCGTCGCCGTGGCCGCCATCCTGGAAGCGCCGGGGCGCGGGTGGAGCGACCCACTGGTGTGGGGCGGGCTGGCGGTCGGTGCGGTCATGGCCGCGGCGTTCGCCGCACTCGAGTTGCGCCTGGCGGCGCGGGGCCGGCAACCGCTGCTGGATGTCCGGTTGTTCGCCGACCCGAATTTCGCCACCGGGGTGACCGCGATCGTCATCCTGTTCGGCGCCACCTTCGGGTTCTTCTATATCGGCATGCAATACGTGCAGCAGATCATGGGCTACTCCGCGTTGGCGACCGCGGCGGCCTTCGGGCCGTTCATGGTGCCGCTGGGCATCTTCTCGGCCCTGTCGTTCTGGTATGTGCCCAAGCTGGGCCTGCGGCTGGTGTTGTTCGCCGGCACCCTGCTGATGGCGGTGGGATTCGGATGCATGTACTGGCTGGACCTGCACTCCACCTACCTCGAGTTCGCCTGGCCCACACTCATTCTCGCCACCGGCATCGGAATCTGCACGGCGCCGACGACGTCGGCGATCATGGGTGCGGTTCCCGACGAGAAGCAGGGCGTCGCCTCCGCGGTGAACGACACCTCACGCGAGATGGGCGGCGCGCTGGGCATCGCGGTAGCCGGTTCCATCCTGGCCGGTCGCTACTCGCACGAGCTCGCGCCCAGGCTGTCGGACTTTCCCGCACCGGTGCGGGGTCAGGCCACCGACTCGCTGGCCAAGGCGGTCGAGATCGCCGCCCGGCTCGGACCGCAGGGACGCCAGCTGGCCGATATCAGCAAGTCCGCGTTCCTCGCGGCCCTGCACGCCTCCACCATCGCGATGGCCGCGATCGTCGCCCTCGCCGCCGTGGCGATCGGGGTGTGGGCTCCCGGCCGCGACGGCCGCCAGCTACGCCCGGTGCGACGGCTGCTGTCGCGTCACTGAGCGCGCCAGCGGCCACCGTCAATGCCGTTGTCCGACAGCCGATTCAATGCACAAAGACACCGTGGCGAAAGCTTGCAAGCGCCCGCCGTTTCTGGTATCAGAGATGTATATCGACAGTTACAAGTCATCTCTGTACTCCCGAGGTGGATGTGGTGTTGATGGGCGTTACGAGCGTGGTCGAGCCGGCATGCGCGGCGATCCGTGAGGCGACGGCGATCGTGGAGGCCGAGTGGATGCGCCTGCGGCGACCGAGCGTGCCGGTTCGATACCCCAGCTGCGAGTTGCCCGCGGCGCGGCGTGGCCGGCGCGGCGCGACCACCCTGGTCTCCCTCGCGCCGACGCGGGTCAGGCGCTCGACGCGCCCGCGTGCCACCGACGGCCGATGGCCCGTCTCCCTGGTGTGGGCGCGGCAGCGTTCTCCTCCGTAGTGCCAACGTCTTTCGCAGTCGAGGCGAGAGGAGGTGACTGACAACAGATAAAGCACGGGCTATCCAAGCATGAGATGGCGGTCGTGCCGTCCACGAATATTGCGACGCATTGTTCGCGCGACGCACACCTGCGCGCGCACAGCCACTTGTCGTGGCCATCTACGTGGACCGCATGATGTTCGCCGCCTCGTCGGGCGGGCCGCCGCGGCGGCCGAGTATCTCGGCTACCGCGTCGCGGCCCGCCCATTTGTCCGCGTTCACCGTACGAACTGCGCGGCCCGGTGCCCGATCATCACGATCGTGGCGTGCGGCCCGCGGCTGGTGATCGCCGGCAGGACCGAGCCGTCGATCACCCACAGGTTGTCGATGCCGAGGACCCGGCACCGCGGGTCTACGACCGCGCGCGGGTCGCCGTCGGCACCCATCGGCGCGGTCCCGCAGAGATGTTGCGAGGTCGACCAGACGGCCGCCGCCGCATCGACTGTGCCACCGGCCAATTCGCGGGCCAGTTCGCTGCCCCGGCGCAGCGCCGCGACGTCGTCGGGCTCACTGTCGTAGCGGTGTTCGATTCGCGGCGACACATCCGGATCGGCCGAGACCAGCGTCATGCGCCCACGCGCGCGTGGTTGCATCAGCGCCACCCCGATGTGTGGCCAGTCGGCGTGCCCGGCGGTGCCGTCACCGGTCATCGCCACGAATCCACCCGTGTACGGCCGGATCTCGAGATCGTCGGCGGTGCACAGCACCACCTCGAGCACCGGCCGTCCGGGCGCCACCGTCCAATCCGTGGGCAGCACCCATTCGGCGTGATCGCTGAACGACGTCCCCACCGGCAGCGGCGCCAGCACCGGCACCCCGGCGGCGGTCAGCATGGCCTCGTCGCCGATGCCCGAGAGCATCAGCAGGTGGGCCGTTTCGATCGCGCCGGCGCACAACACCACCCGGTCGGCGGTATAGGTCACCCGTCCCTGCGGGCCGATCGCATCCACGCCCACCGCGGCGGTGCCGGCAAAACGCAGGCGGGCCGCCCGGGTCTGCGCTTGCACGGTCAGGTTCGGCCGGCGCAACGCCGGGATCAGATATCCCGCGCCGGACCCCCGCCGCACGCCGTCGACGATGTTGAGCGGCACGGCGCCGATCCCCGAGACCGGTTCTGCTGCAGCGTCATTGAGGTCGTCGACCCAGCCGAACCCGGCGCGCTGGGCGGCGCCGACGAAACGCTCGGTGGTCCCGGTCATGTCGTGGGTGCGGCGCACCCGGATCGGGCCGCTGCGCCCGTGGGCGGGTCCGTCGAAGTCCAGGTCGGTCTCGATGGCGCGGAAGCTGTCCAGCACGTCGGGCCATCCCCAGCCCGGGATGGCCATGCGATCGAAGTCGCGCGGTAGCCCCCGGCAGAAGTAGCCGCCGTTGATCGCGCCCGATCCGCCCACGGTCGCACCGCGCACGATGGGATGCTGGCGGGCGGGTTCGTCGGTGAGCCGGGTCTGATAGCGCCGGACCAGCGGGCTGCCGACACCTATCGGCAACTGCAACCCGTTCGCGGTCTGGGCGAGAAGTCCCGGATCGTCGAGCGCGGGGCCCGCCTCGAGGACATGCACCGAACATTGCGGATCGGCGGAAAGGCGTTCCGCAACAACCGATCCTGCGCTCCCGGCGCCGACGATCAGCACATCGCTGTGCGAGGCGGCCTTACTCAAGGGCGGGTCAAGGTGTGATTAATTCCGGATCTGGGGCTTCAGGGCGCGCACGTTGCGCTCCCGCAGCACGCCCCACCACAACCCGAGCCCGTATGCCAGGTCGTCGACGCGCTTGAGCAACAGGTAGGTGGGCAGCCCGATCGGTTCGACCTCGTCACCGATGGCGTCGCGGCGGCGAAGCCAGTCGACCACCCCGTCCATGACCGCCGCGACCAGCACCACCCGCCTGAAGTGACGCGACATGGTGGCGGCCACCAACGCCAGCGGCCAGTAGTGCCGGCACAGCGCCGACGCCAGCTGCAGCGCCGCCGACCACAGCCCGCGGCCCGCGATCATCGCGACGTCGGTCATCGACGTCTCGGCGGTGCGCATCGCGCGCGCGATCCGGCGACCGGTCAGGACGGCGAGCAGGATGGACGCCAGCCGCGACAGGGTGGACCCGAATGCCATCAGGATCCACGTCATCAGCGCCCACCCGGAAATCACCACCGGCGCCGTCTTGTCCGGGTGGCGGACCGACAACGGGGCCGCCGAGCCGCCGTAAAAGGCCTTGCGCGCCAGCCAATCCCGCAATTCGGTGCGGTGGTCGTGGGCGACCAGGGCGATCGGTTCGTAGCGCAGCCGGACGCCCGCCTCGATGAGCCGCCAGCACAGATCGACGTCCTCACCGGACTGCAGGGTCTCGTCGAACCCGCCGACCTCCCGGATCGCCGAGCACCGGCAGATGATCGCCGCGCTGGGCACGTAGGACACCGTGCTGTGCGGCAGCACCGGCGCCTCGCGCTCACCGAGGTCGAGCGACGAGTGCACCGCCTCGTAGCGCGCCACCACGTTCTCGCTGTGCGACAGGCCGACGATGCGGGGCGCGACCAGGCCGACCGTGGGATCGCAGAAGTGACCGAGCAGGGCCTCCAGCCAGCCCCGGCGGGGGGCGACGTCGGAGTCCAAGAAGGCGACGAAGTCCGTCCGGCACGCCCGCAGGCCGGTGTTGCGGGCCGCCGCCGGACCCTTGCTGCGGTCGTGTCGCAACACCTCGATGTCGCAGTGCGCGCCGACGAAGTCGTCCGGGACGATCGGGGGAAACGAGCCGTCGTCCACCACGACGACGCGCAGGCCGCGCAGTGAACTGACCAGGCGCCGCACCCCAGATAGGTTGTCGCGCACCGGAATTACCACCGTGACGTCATGGTGCGACGGGCCGCCCGCGGGGCGGGGATGCGCCACCGTCGCGTCCAGCAGGGTGCGGGCCAGCTGGGCGGACAGCTCGTCGCGCACCTTCAGCCGGCCATCGGAGAGCATGTCCTGGGCGGCGGGCGCGAGCTTGAGCAGGCGGGTGGGCGACCCGCCGAGCAGCGCCGAGCCGTCGCCGAGCACCCGCACCCGGCGATCGACCTGGACGGCGAACCCGTTGGGCAGTCGGGGGGCGGTCACCCGAGCATCCCGTCGGGCCCCGGCCGCCATCGGGCGACTCGGCGGACACAGCCGTCGACCATCTCGGCGAGGATCCGCTCACCCTCGGCGGCGGTGGCGGTGGTCGGGTCGCCCAGCACGCCGACCGGGCTGACCGCCGCCACTCCCCCGCGGCGCATCGACCCGAGCAACTCGGGCAGGGGCGCGGTGTTGCCGGCCACCCGCCGATCGGCCCGGACATCGGCCGGCGAGATGTGCAGCAGCACCGATGTTTCGGTATGGCCGGCGTGGGCGTCGCCGCCGATGGTCAGGCAGGGGCACCAGCCGGCGTCGCGGCCCTCGGTGCGCAACAGGGCCACCGCGCTGCGCAGCGCGGTGACATTGCCGCCGTGCCCGTTGACGAACACGATCCGCCGGGCCCATCCGGCCGCTGACCTGCCGTACTCGACCAGCAGGGTGGTCAAGGCCTCGGTGCCTAGCGAGATCGTTCCGGCGAAGCTCTGGTGCTCGCCGCTGGCCCCGTAGGCCAGGGCCGGCGCCACCAGCCACTCGTGGCCGAGACGGCCTCGAGTGCCGCGGGCGACCGCCGTTGCGATCCGGGTGTCGGTGTCCAGCGGCAGGTGGGGACCGTGTTGTTCGGTCGACCCCAGCGGAACCAGTACCGAGGCCGCCTTGTCTGATAGCTGGCTCGACGTCGCGGTTCCCAAGTCGCCGAGTACGGGCACTCGGTGATGGTAGGACGAATTCACCTGGCGTGCACCGATTGTTGAAGCCTCAAAATGACTTTTTTTCTTCGGTCGTTCATCGGGCGTTCGAATCGTGGGCTCGTCCGTCACGGTTACCCCGCCCGTATCACGATTTGCGCAAGCGTCACTTAATCCGGGTATGTCCGACTTGGATAACCGGGCTTCCGCTAAGCCCCGCCGCCCGAGGGCACGCCCAGCGCCCGGGTGAACCCGGGTGGGACCAGGATGTGGTCCGGCCCGAGGTCGTGCACCGAGGACAGGCCCAGACCCATCAGCGCCGAGTCGATGCCACCGCGCAGGATGTCGAGCACGTTCTCCACCCCCGGTTGCCCGGCCGCGGCCAGCCCCCACAGGTAGGCCCGGCCGATCATCACCGCGCGCGCCCCCAGCGCCACCGCCTTGACGACGTCGCTGCCGCGCCGGATGCCGCCGTCGAGAACCACCTCGATCTGGTCGCCGACGGCCGCGGCCACCGCGGGCAGGGCGCGAATCGAGGCCGGGGTGCCGTCCAGGTTGTTGCCGCCGTGGTTCGACACCGAAATGGCCGAAACCCCCGCGTCCACGGCCCTTTTGGCGTCGTCGACGCGCATCACGCCCTTGAGCATGAAGGGCCCGCCCCACAGCTCGCGGAGCCAGGCGATGTCCTCCCAGGTCGGCGGCGGCGTACCCATCCATTCCCCGTAGGCCTGGAAGAACGGGGGGCCGGGCTCGCCGCGGCGGCCCTGGTTGGGCACCCGCAGCTCCGGGGGCCGCATGGTCTTCGCCCACTGCAGCAACCACCGCGGCTTGGTGACGACCTCCGGGCTCATCTTGACGATGGTCTTGAAGTCCATCTTCTCCGGGATGGACGGGCTGCCCCAGTCCCGGCCGTGCGAGAAGCTCCAGTCGGTGGTGACGATCAGGCCGACGGCGCCGGCCGCCCGGGCGCGCTCGACCCGCGCGGCGATCGCGTCGCGATCACCCAGCCAGTACACCTGGAAGAACACCTTCGGGTTCGCCGCGATGACCTCTTCGATCGGCTTGCTGGCGAACGAGGACAGCCCCATGGCGGTGCCGCGGGCGGCGGCGGCCCGCGCCACGGCAACCTCGCCGTCGGGGTGGACCGCCTGCACGCCGGTCGGCGAGATCAGCACCGGCAGCGAAATGTCTTGCCCCATAACGCTGGTCGACAGGTCGCGCTTCTCCTGCGCGCCGATGACGTGCGGCGCGAATCCGAGTTCGCTGAAGGCTGCCACGTTGTCGGAGACCGTGACTCCCTTTTCGCTGGCCGAAATCAGCGACGAGTACGCCGATTTCGGCAACCGGCGCTTGGCGCGCTGCTGCGCGATGGCGACGGTTTCGAACCATGCGTCGGCCATCGTTACACCGGACTTTCGTTACACATGCGGGCGGGCGGCGCCACCGGCGTGATGGCCGGCGGCCGCAGCGACAGGGTCAGCGGCACCGGTTGGCGGATGCGCTTCCCGCGGGAGTGATCGGCCCGGGGGCGCGGCGTCTCACGCTCGTGCGCCAGCGCCGACGCGCTGTGCCCCTGGACGCATTCGGGGTCCGGGCCGTCCAGCGGCAGCCCGGTGAAGAACTTGGCGGCCATGCATCCGCCCCGGCAGCTGTCGTAGTGGCCACAGCTGCCGCAGGCGCCGGCCGACTGGGGCTCGCGCAGCTCGCGGAACAGCGGGGCGTTCTTCCAGACGTTGTCAAAACCCCCATCGGACAACACGTTTCCGGCCAGGAAGCGGTCGTGGATGGCGAACGGGCAGGCGTACACATCGCCGACCGGGTCGATCAGGCACACGACGCGCCCGGCCCCGCACATGTTCAGCCCGGCCAGGGCGCCGGATTGGCCGAGCGGGGCCAGGTGGAAGAAGGAGTCGCCGGTGAGCACCCGCTCGCCCTTGGCGACCAGCCAGTCATACAGCTGGACCTGCTGCTCGGCGGTGGGGTGCAGCTCTTCCCAGACGTCGGCGCCGCGTCCGGACGGGCGCAGCCGGGTGATCCGCAGTGTGGCGCCGTAACGGCTTGCCAGCGCCGCGAATTCGTCGAGCTGGTCGACGTTGTGCCGGGTGACGACCACGGAGATCTTGGCGTCGGAGAAGCCGGCGTCGGCAAGGTTCTGCAGCGCCCGCACCGCCATGTCGAACGACCCGGGTCCGCGCACGGCGTCGTTGACCTCGGCGGTGGCGCCGTCCAGCGAGATCTGGACGTCTACGTAGTCGCTGGCCGCCAGCCGCGCGGCGACCTCGGGGGTTATCCGCACGCCGTTGGTGGAGAACTTGACCCCCACGTGGTGCTCGGTCGCATAGTCGACCAGCTCCCAAAAGTCCGGGCGCACAGTCGGTTCCCCGCCGCCGATGTTGACGTAGAACACCTGCATGCGTTCCAGCTCATCGATGATGTCCATGCACTGACGGGTGGACAGCTCCCGCGGGTCCCGCTTGCCCGACGAGGACAGGCAGTGCACGCAGGCCAGGTTGCAGGCGTACGTCAGCTCCCAGGTGAGGCAGATGGGTGCGTCGAGCCCGTGCTCGAACTGCTCGATGAGGCGGGGCACAGGGGCCGCTGTTGTCATTGGTTGTCCTCCAGGGGCACCAGCATGTTGGAATCGACGAGCACACTCAGCGCATGCAGGTAGGGCGCCTGCGCGGCGTCCTGGACGCCCGCCGCGCGGCAGGCGGACCGGATGTCGGGATGGTCGGCCAGCGACTGCACCACCGTGAGGATGGTGCGGTTCTTCAGAAACGACAGCTTGCGGGTACCGAAGTGGTAGAGCAGCGCGCCGAACGGTTCCGGTCGAACCGCCACCTGCGGGTGCAGTCGCCAGCCGCGATCAGGATCGAACGAGGTCGCCGTCCGGGCCTGCGCGGGCAGGGGCACGGTCAGTAGACCCCGCACATGCCGTCGATCGATACCTCTTCGACCAGGGTCTCGGTGACGAGCTGGGTATCAGTTTCGGTCTCGTGGTCCACGGGGCCTTGCCTTTCGTGCGGTCTTGACAACGATGGGATCTGAGTCACACTCGCCGTCAGAATATGGCATCGAGTGCCGAAATGGAAGGGCGGGGTCCGATGATGCCGCAGCAGCGGGTGGGCAGGCGCCGCTCGACCACCCCGCACCACATCACCGACGTCGCCATCGACATGTTCAGCGCGCGCGGCTTCGCCGACGTGAGCGTCGACGACGTGGCCCAGGCCGCCGGCATCTCGCGCCGGACGCTGTTTCGCTACTACGCGTCCAAGAACGCCATCCCCTGGGGAGACTTCGACAATCACCTTGCCCACCTGCGTGATCTGCTCGACAACGTCGATTCCGGCGTGCGCCTGGGCGATGCGCTGCGCGCTGCCCTGTTGGCATTCAACACCTTTGACGAATCCGAGACCGCCCGGCATCGCCAGCGCATGCGGGTGATCCTGCAAACCGCTGAGCTGCAGGCGTATTCGATGACGATGTACGCGGGCTGGCGCGAGGTGATCGCGGGGTTCGTGGCCCGCCGCCTGGACTGCAAGACCACCGACCTGCTGCCCCAGACCGTCGCCTGGACCATGCTCGGCGTCGCACTGTCGGCCTACGAACACTGGCTGAGCGATGAGTCCGTCCCGCTGCCGGTTGCCCTCGGCAACGCCTTCGACGCCGTCGGCGCCGGGCTGGACGGGCTGGACAGGTGACGGCCGAGCACCTGATCCACACCTTGCGGGCACAGGGCAAATTCTGCGCGTCGTCGGGCTCGAAGATGTATGGCGATCTGTTCGAACTCGTGGCCGGCGACGTGGAAGCCGGCGGCGTGTTCGCGACCGTCCTGTCCGGGCGCGAGGATGCCCCGTCGCGCGACGCGGTGCCGCTGCGGTTGCTCGGCGGGTTACACCGGCTGGTGCTCGACGGCCGGGCGGCGCGGTTGCGCCCCTTCTACCCCAGCACCGGCGGCGGGTGGGATGCCGGCCGCGCGTGGCCGGAAATCCTGGACACCGCGGCCGGCCATGTCGAGGTGCTGCGCGCGTCGCTGGGCCAGCCGCCGCAAACCAACGAGGTGGGCAGATCGGCGGCACTGATCGGCGGACTGCTGTGCATCAATGAATTCGGCTTACCGATAAGGCTTTTCGAGATCGGGTCGAGCGCGGGGCTGAACCTGCGTGCCGATCACTACCGCTACCGCTTCGCCGGTGGCCAGTGGGGACCGGCCGGCTCACCGGTGACGGTCGACGATGCGTGGCGCGGCGCGGTGCCGCCCCGCCGCGACCTCTCGATCGTGGCGCGCCACGGGTATGACATCGCGCCCATCGACGTCGGGACCACCGACGGGGAGATGACGGTGCTGAGCTACGTGTGGCCCGACCAGGACGCCAGGCTGGCCCGGCTGCGCGGCGCCATCGAGGTGGCCCGCCGGGTCCCGGCGGCGCTCGAGCGAAGAACGGCCGCCGACGCCGTCGCCGGCCTGACGCCGGCCGACGGCGCGCTGACCGTCTTGTGGCATTCCATCACCTGGCAATACCTGTCCGCCGAGGAACGCACAGCGGTGCGCGCCCACGTCGACGCGCTGGCCGCGCAGGCCGACGCGCGCGCACCGTTCGCCCACCTCACGATGGAGCCCACCCGCGCCGGCCCGGGCGCACCGATCCGATTCGTGGTGCGCGCCCGCGTCTGGCCCGGCGGCGAACCGCGGCTGCTGGGCGAATGCCATCCGCACGGACCGCCGGTGGACTGGCTCAGGTCCCCATGAACGTTGTCGGGTCGTGCAGCGCGCTGCCGCCGTCGTGCTAGCGGCGGCTCAGCCCAGTATTTCGGCGATCGGCACGGCCGCCGCGATCTTGGCGCGGACCTTCATGACCTTGCCGGGCATCCCGCCGCCGACCACCCCGACCAGGGCCCCGTCGCGTTCGTAGTAGGCGAGGAACTTGCGGCCGTCGTCCTCGACGATGTGGACGATGTCACCGGCCTCCGGCTCGCCCAGGCACTGGATCTTGACGTCGTACTGGTCGCTCCAGAAGTAGGGGACGACCACCACCGGCGGCACATCCTGGCCCAGCATCGCGGGCACGACGGCCCGGGCCTGATCGGCGACGTTGCTCCAATGTTCAACGCGCCCTTGGTGTCCCGTCGCGTCGCGCCACGATGCGACGTCACCGAGCGCCCACACATTCGGTGCGCTGGTGCGTCCGGCCTCGTCGCAGACGACGCCGTTGTCGACTTCGACTCCGCTGCCCTCGAGCCAATCGGTCGCCGGGCGTGACCCGATGCCGACCACCACGATGTCGGCCGGCAGCTCGGTGCCGTCGCTGAGCACCACCGACTCGACGCGGGAGTCACCACGCACCTCGGCGACCCCGACGCCGAGGCGAACGTCGACTCCTTCGGCGCGGTGTAGCCGGGCCACCAGCTCGCCGATCTGCTCGCCGAGGACCGCGGCCAGCGGGGTGGGCTGCGGTTCCACCAGCACCACGTCCACGCCCAGGCTGCGCAGGCTGGCCGCCACCTCGCAGCCGATGAACCCGGCGCCGATGACGACGGCACGCTGCGCGGCCGACGCGTGCTCGCGCAGCGCCAGGCTTTCGTCGAAGGACCGCAGCACGCGGATGCCCTCGAGATCCGGGATCGCCGGAATGCGCCGGGGCACCAGGCCCGTCGCGATGACGAGTTCGTCGTAGCGAAGCGACGTTCCGTCGGCGAGAGTCACCGTCTGCGCCGCGGTGTCCAGACCCGTCGCGGCCGAGCCCAGTCGCAGGGTGATGTCGTTCTCGTCGTACCACTCACGTGGCTTGAGCTCGGTGGCGTCGACCTCTTTACGCAGCACCTCTTTGGACAGCGGCGGGCGGTCGTAGGGCAGGTGCACCTCGTCGCTGACGATCGTGATGGGCCCGGAATACTCCGAGCGCCGCAGCTGCTCGGCGGTGCGGGCGGCGGCCAATCCACCGCCGACGATCACGATTCCGTTGGTGGCGCTGTCGTCACTACTCACGTGGAGTTCTTAGCACGCTGGCCGCTCAGTACTTTAGGGCACCCTTATCCACCGGGATCTGGGTGCCGGTGAGGGTGCCCGAGCCGTCGCCGGCAAGCCAGGCCACCACGTCGGCCACTTCGTCGGCCGTCATGAAGCCGTTGGGCTGCACCGGCATTGGCGGGAAGCTGTGCACGAAGCTGGGATGCCTGGCGAAAATCTCCATCATCGCTTCGGGTTCGATCATGGGCGTGTCCACGGAGTACGGGTGGATGGAGTTGACCCGGATGCCGAATTCACCGAGCTCGATGGCCAGGGTGTTGGTCAGCGCGGTGAGCCCGTGTTTGCTGGCCGAATAGTGGCCGTTGCCCGGCGTGGCCTTGATTCCCGCCGACGAGCTGACCACCACGATGGAGCCGCCGTTGCCCGCCTCGATCATGGCGGGAACGGTGGCGCGCAGCGTGCGCCAGGTGCCGGTCAGGTTGACGCCGATGACCGTGTCCCACTGCTCGTCGGTGAGCTCCCACACGCGGCCCCAGCTCAGCACCCCGGCGTTGGCCACCACGATGTCGAGCCGGCCGAACTGCTCGATGCCGTCGGCGACCAGGTCCCGCAGCGCGGCGTCGTCGCGGACGTCGACCTCACGGGTGAGGATCTTGCGTCCCTCGTTCTCCACCAGGCGGGCCGTCTCGTCGAGGTCTTCGCGGGTGGCCGGGGTGTACGTCACGCTGGCCGACGCCGGAGCGCAGATGTCGAGGGCGATGATGTCGGCGCCCTCGCGGGCCAGCCGCACCGCGTGCGAGCGCCCCTGCCCGCGGGCGGCCCCGGTGATGAATGCGACCCGCCCCTGCAGTGATCCGCCCTGTCCAGCCACGCGTAATCCCTTCGACCGCCGATAGACCAAGCCAGGCTAGCAGCGCAACTGAAACGTGTTCTAATTCACCCGGCCGCGCCGGGCGGGGCTCCTAGATTTCGGAGATGATCGCGGCGCGCCGGCTGGTGTATTCGGCGTCGGTCAACGCCCCACTGGCGTGCAGCTCCTTGAGCTCTTGTAGCCGCGCGGCGATCGTCGGCTCGGGAGGGGTGACGACGGCTGCCGCCGCGGGCGCCGCCGCGGCCGGCGCCGGTTGGGCGGCCGGCGCCTGTTGTTGCACCGCGCGGCGCACCACCGCCTGGATCTGGGCGCGCAATGCCGGGTTGGACCGGATGTCGACCATCTGGTTCAGTGCGACGTTGTTGGCCTTGAGGATCTGCAGGATCTCCATCAGCGGACCGGCCTGCCCGCTCAGGTCGTAGGTCGTGTTGTCTTCGGCGACCGTGAACTGCGCGGGCACCAACCCGTTGACCAAAGCGCTTCGCTCCCAGTCGATCCGGTATTCGCTGGTGGTGGGGTTCACCAGGACCACCACCTTGCGGGCGTTGAGGTTGCCGAGCCGGGTCACGCTGGCGATCACCCGGTCCTCGCTGTCGAACGGCACCAGCCCGGGTCCGGCGATGTGCAGGTGCACCTTGACGACCTGCTGGTTGTTGACCCACGTGCCCGTCTCGGTGATCCCGGTGATCTGGGCGAGCGCCAGCACCCCGTTCTGCTCGAGCGCGGCCACCTTGGCCGACGACTTGGCCCCGTAATTCGCCAACGCGAGCGCGACCAACACGTCGGCCACGGTGATGAGCAGGCCGACGTAGAACATCCACTGCAGCAGGTTGTCGAGCCCGAGGGTGAAGTACACGACCAAGAAGATCGGCCCGACCAGTCCACCGCACAGCAAAACTATCAGCTGTGCCTTCAGGTAGCGCGCTAACACAGGCCCCTCCTCGGCTTACTGGGGAATCCGTGTCAGATTAGCGCTGCCGGTGCCACGGCGACGGCGATACGCGCAAACCGCTTCCGGCCGCCTACACCGGTTCGGGCGGCACGATCGGCACGCGCCGCACCGGCGGCGTCGCCTGCTGCGCGGGGTGCGCCGGCTGCGCGGGCGCCGGGGCGTGCGGCGCGGTCCGCGCCGAGACCGGCATGGTGGAGGCCGGAGTGGCCTGCGGCGGCGCCGCGGTCTGCATGGACGCGGCGGGGTTGGCGACCGGGGTGGCCGCCGATTCCGCCGGCTGGACGGTGGCCGGCGACGTCGCCGGAGCGTAGGCCGGGGTCGCCACCCGCGCCGCGCCGGCGGGCGTGGTGGCCGAGGCCAGCGTGGCCGATCCCGCCGGGGCCGCCGCGACCGGCGTGCCGGCCGGTGCCGGGGTGGCCGCCGCCGCGGCCGGCGCCACCGCCGCCGCCAGGGGTCCCGCGGGCGCGGTCGGCGCGGAGGTGCCCACGGCGCCGGCGCTCACCGCGGGGACCTGCGCGGCCATCGACGCCGGGCCCGCCGCAGTCTGCAGGGGCGTCGTGTTGGCGGCCTCGGCGAAGGCGTACTGCGCCGCACCGCCGTTCATCAGCTGCACGAACTGGCTGTGGAACGCGGCGGCCTGGGCGCTCAGCGCCTGATAGACCTGGGAGTGCGCATCGAACAGTGCGGCGATGCTGGCCGACACCTCGTCGGCGCCGGGGGCCAGCACGCTCGAGGTGGGCCCCAGCGCGGCGGTGTTGGCGGAGGTGATCGTCGACCCGATCCGGGCCAGATCCCCCGCGGCCGCCGCCACGAATTCGGGAGTCGCTTGAACGTATGACATCGGCACCTCACCCGCCCGACAGTCAGGAGAATTATGAGCAAATGCTAAACCAGCCGGCCGCCTCGCCGCATGATTTCTCCCGCGCTGGCCGGGCCCGACATCGCCGGAGATGCGCAAAGCCCGGATCGCCGAGTCGGCGATCCGGGCTTTGCGGTGGTTCGAACTACTTGATGATCTTGACGACCCGGCCGGCGCCGACGGTGCGGCCACCCTCACGGATCGCGAACCGCAGACCGTCGTCCATGGCGACGGGCTGGATCAGCTTCACCGAGATGTTGGTGTTGTCACCGGGCATCACCATTTCGGTGCCCTCCGGCAGCGTCACCACACCGGTCACGTCGGTGGTGCGGAAGTAGAACTGCGGACGGTAGTTGTTGAAGAACGGCGTGTGCCGGCCGCCCTCGTCCTTGGACAGGATGTAGACCTGACCCTCGAACTCGGTGTGCGGGGTGGTGGTGCCGGGCTTGGTCACGACCTGACCGCGCTCGACGTCCTCACGCTTGATACCACGCAGCAACAGCCCGACGTTGTCGCCGGCCTGCCCCTGGTCGAGCAGCTTGCGGAACATCTCCACGCCGGTGACGGTGGTCTTGGTGCTGGTCGGCTTGATGCCGACGATCTCGACCTCTTCGTTGACGTTGATGATGCCGCGCTCGACACGACCGGTGACCACGGTGCCACGACCGGTGATGGTGAAGACGTCCTCGACGGGCATCAGGAACGGCTTCTCCGTCTCGCGGACCGGGTCCGGGATGGACTCGTCGACGGCCTCCATCAGCTGCTCGACCGACTCGACCCACTTGGCGTCGCCCTCGAGCGCCTTGAGCGCCGAGACCCGCACGACCGGGGCGTCCTCGTCGAACTCCTGGGCGGCCAGCAGTTCGCGGACCTCCATCTCGACGAGCTCGAGCAGCTCCTCGTCGTCGACCATGTCGGCCTTGTTCAGCGCGACCAGGATGTAGGGCACGCCGACCTGACGCGCGAGCAGCACGTGCTCACGGGTCTGCGGCATCGGGCCGTCGGTGGCGGCGACCACCAGGATCGCGCCGTCCATCTGGGCCGCACCGGTGATCATGTTCTTGATGTAGTCGGCGTGACCCGGGGCGTCGACGTGGGCGTAGTGACGCTTCTCGGTCTGGTACTCCACGTGGGAGATGTTGATCGTGATACCGCGCTGACGCTCTTCGGGCGCGTTGTCGATCTGGTCGAATGCGCGCGACTCGTTCAGGTTGGGGTACTTGTCATGCAGAACCTTGGTGATAGCCGCGGTCAGCGTGGTCTTGCCGTGGTCAACGTGACCAATGGTCCCGATGTTGACGTGCGGCTTCGTCCGCTCGAACTTCGCCTTCGCCACTTCTGTGTCCTCCTGGACTAGTTGGTGCTTGTTAAAGCAGTGTTGGTGTTTTCAGTTGTGCCGCGCCCAAGGCATTCCAATGACCCGGCAAGATTACTCCGAGCGAAGGTTTACTGGCCGGTCGCCTTCGCGATGATCTCCTTCGACACGTTCGCCGGCACTTCGGCGTAGGAGTCGAAGACCATGGAGTAGTTCGCCCGGCCTTGGGTCTTGGACCGCAGGTCGCCGACGTAGCCGAACATCTCCGACAGCGGCACATGCGCCTTGACCACGCGCGCACCGCTCCGCTCCTCCATGGCCTGGATCTGGCCACGGCGGGAGTTCAAGTCGCCGATCACGTCGCCCATGTAGTCCTCGGGCGTGGTGACCTCGACGGCCATGATCGGTTCCAGGATGACCGGCTGCGCTTGCGCCGCAGCCTTTTTCAGCACCTGGGAACCGGCGATCTTGAAGGCCATCTCCGAGGAGTCGACCTCGTGGAACGCCCCGTCGAGCAGGGTGACCTTGAGGTTCACCAGCGGGTAGCCGGCCAGCACGCCGTACTGCATGGCGTCCTGCGCACCGGCGTCCACCGACGGGATGTACTCCCTGGGGATGCGCCCACCGGTGACCTTGTTCTCGAACTCGTAGGTCGCACCGTCCTCGCCGGTGAACGGCTCGAGGTTGATGATCACCTTCGCGAACTGACCCGAGCCACCCGTCTGCTTCTTGTGGGTGAACTCGACGTTCTGCGCGGCCCGCTTGATGGTCTCCTTGTAGGCCACCTGCGGCTTGCCGACGTTGGCCTCGACCTTGAACTCGCGCCGCATCCGGTCCACCAGGATGTCCAGGTGCAGCTCGCCCATGCCGCCGATGACGGTCTGGCCGGTCTCCTGGTCCAGGTGCACCTTGAAGGTCGGGTCTTCCTCGGCGAGCTTCTGGATCGACAGCGACAGCTTCTCCTGGTCGCTCTTCGTCTTGGGCTCGATGGCCACCTCGATCACCGGGTCGGGGAAGGTCATCGACTCCAGCACGATCTGCTGGTTCGGGTCGCTCAGCGTGTCACCGGTCGTGGTGTCCTTGAGCCCGATCACCGCGTAGATGTGACCGGCCGAGGCGGTCTCCACCGGGTTCTCCTTGTTGGAGTGCATCTGGAACAGCTTGCCCAGCCGCTCCTTCTTGCCCTTGGTGGAGTTGATGACCTGGCTGCCCGAGTCGACCTTGCCCGAGTACACCCGGACGTAGGTCAGCTTGCCGAAGAACGGGTGCGTGGCCACCTTGAACGCGAGCGCCGAGAACGGCTCGTCCGTCGACGGCTTGCGGGTGATCAGCTCCTCTTCCTTGCCGGGGACGTGGCCCTCGGCGGGCGGCACGTCCAGCGGCGACGGCAGGTAGTCGATGACGGCGTCCAGCATGGGCTGAACGCCCTTGTTCTTGAACGCGCTGCCGCACAGCACCGGATAGGCCTCCGAGCTGATCGTCAGCTTGCGGATCGCGCCCTTGATCTCCTCGATCGTGAGCTCTTCACCGCCGAGGTACTTGTCCAGCAGCGCCTCGTCCGTCTCGGCGACGGCCTCGAGCAGCTTGGTGCGGTACTCCTCGGCCTTCTCGGCCAGGTCGGCGGGGATGTCGACGACGTCGTACTTCTCACCGAGCTTGGCTTCGGCGCTCCACACCTTGGCCTTCATCTCGACCAGGTCGACGACGCCCTCGAAGTCGCCCTCGGAGCCGACGGGGATCTGGATCGGGATGACGTTGGCGCCCAGCCGCTCCTCCATGGTGCGCACGGAGAAGTAGAAGTCGGCCCCGATCTTGTCCATCTTGTTGACGAAGCAGATGCGCGGGACGTCGTACTTGTCGGCCTGCCGCCACACCTGCTCGGACTGCGGCTCGACGCCCTCCTTGCCGTCGAAGACGGCCACGGCACCGTCGAGCACGCGCAGGCTGCGCTCCACCTCGACGGTGAAGTCGACGTGCCCGGGGGTGTCGATGATGTTGATCTGGTTGTCGTTCCAGAAACAGGTGGTGGCCGCGGAGGTGATGGTGATGCCCCGCTCCTGCTCCTGCTCCATCCAGTCCATGGTGGCGGCGCCGTCGTGCACCTCACCGATCTTGTAGCTGATACCGGTGTAGTAGAGGATGCGCTCGGTCGTCGTCGTCTTGCCGGCGTCGATGTGCGCCATGATGCCGATGTTGCGGACCTTCGTGAGGTCGGTCAGCACGTCCTTCTGTGCCACAGAAGTCTTCCCACTCTTTCGATTGCTTGGTTAGTTCGCTGTCGGTTTGCGCCCGGCCGCTCTGCCGTTGGACGCCGCCGCCTACCAGCGATAGTGCGCGAAGGCGCGGTTGGCCTCGGCCATCTTGTGGGTGTCCTCGCGCCGCTTGACGGCGGCGCCGAGGCCGTTGCTGGCATCCAGGATCTCGTTGGCCAGCCGCTCGACCATGGTCTTCTCGCGGCGTTGCTTGGAGAAGCTGACCAGCCAGCGCAGTGCCAGCGTCACCGAGCGGTCCGGACGCACCTCGACCGGGACCTGGTAGGTAGCGCCACCGACGCGTCGGCTGCGCACCTCGAGGGAGGGCTTGACGTTGTCCATCGCCCGCTTGAGCGTGATCACCGGGTCGGTGCCAGTCTTGTCGCGGGCCTGTTCGAGCGCACCATAAACAATGCGCTCGGCCAGCGATTTCTTCCCGTCCAGCAGAACTTTGTTCACCAGCTGCGTCACCAGCTGCGACCCGTAGACCGGGTCGTTGACCAACGGACGCTTCGGCGCGGGCCCCTTACGCGGCATCAGCTCTTCTCCTTCTTGGCGCCGTAACGGCTACGAGCCTGCTTGCGGTTCTTGACACCCTGGGTGTCCAGCGAGCCGCGGATGATCTTGTACCGGACACCGGGCAGGTCCTTCACACGACCACCACGCACCAGCACCATCGAGTGCTCCTGCAGGTTGTGGCCTTCGCCGGGGATGTAGGCCGTGACCTCAACCTGGCTCGTCAGCTTCACGCGGGCGACCTTCCGAAGCGCCGAGTTCGGCTTCTTCGGGGTGGTGGTGTACACGCGGGTGCATACGCCACGGCGCTGCGGGCTGCCCTTCAGGGCCGCGGTCTTGACCTTGGCGACCTTGTCGCGGCGACCCTTGCGGACCAGCTGCTGAATGGTTGGCATCTACCGGCTTTCTGTGTTCGTGTTCGGCATACTTCTAGCGTTTTCAAGTCTGTGTACTGCAGTTATGACCGTCCGCGTCACCCCGCGTCCGGGTGTGTCGCATGCGCTGCGCACCGGAGGAGGTCCGATGCTTCGTGGACACGCGAATTCGCCCGGCATCCACTTCCTTACGGTTAGGCGCCGTAAGCCGCCAGGCACGAGGGACCACAATACCCGCCGCCGGTCTCGCAGGTCAAAGCGACGGCGGGCGCATCCGGCTAGTAGCGGGCGCCATCGGCGGCGGTGCGCCGTTCCAGACCGGCCGCCAGCCGCAGCACCATGTCGGAGAACAACGCGTCGGTGTCGATGTCGTCCATCACGCCGGTCATCTCCAGCAGAACGAACCCGTGCAGGGCGGACCAGAACTCCAGCGCCGCATGGAAGGCCGCCTCGCCGTCCAGACCATAGGACGAGAGCACGGCGATCACCGGGGCGGCGGCCCCGCGGGTCGCGGCGGTGTACTCGGGATCGTCCCCGCCCAGCGGCATCCGGGTGAAGGCCGAGTAACGGCCCGGATGGTGGTGGGCGTAGCTGCGGTAGGCGCCCGCCATCACCAACACCGCGTCGTCGCGGGCGCGGCCCTCGCCGACGCGGTTGAGCATCGTGATGATGTCGTCGATCACGCGGATCCGCACCGCGCGGCGCAGGTCCTCCAGGCTGTCGACGTGGTTGTACAACGACGGCCCCTTGGTGCCGAGCTGCATCGCCAGCGCGTTGATGGTCAGGGCGTCCCAGCCCTCGCGGTCCAGGAACGTCAGCGCGCCGTCGATGATCCCGTCGCGGCTGAGCTTGGCCGGACGGGAGGCGGGCCGGCCCGCGCGTTGGCGCCCGGCCGCCGGGGGCGGATCCGGTGGAGCTGCCATGGCGGTCGCCCTTCGATTGCATGTTCGGGATGCGGTTAACTAATGACTCTAGTTGACGCCCGTTCGGACATTCATCTCCCCGGAGGCGATGCGGGGGCCCGGCGAGGGAAAATAAACTCTGCCACCGGGCAGGCAAATGCACGTAATGTCATGCTTGCCCGTTTCGAGCAGCGTCGGAAAAAGGGGACCCGCAGTGAAGTGGACGACTGTCGCCGGGTCACTGGCCGCCTGTGTCATCGCCGTCGTCGCCGGCGCCGCCGCCCCGCCGGGCGTCGCGCAGGCCAAGAACGGCGACACCCACGTGATCGGGCAAGACATCGAGCAGACGGTCGACTGCAACGACGCCACGCTGATGGTCAACGGCACCGGCATCACGGTCACCGCGCTGGGCAACTGCTACGCCGTCACGGTGATGGGTTCGTCGAACACCGTCATCGCCGACTCGGTTTCGCATGACATCACCGTGTACGGCTACAACCAGACGGTGTTCTATAAGAACGGTCAGCCCGCCCTGTGGGACCGCGGCCGCGAATTGGGCATGACCAACCGGCTGCAGCAGGTGCCGGGCTGAGCGGCGCCCACCACATCATCATCGCCAATCGAGGGGAATCGAGGACACATGCCCGCCTACATGCGTGACCGTTCGCAGCGCTTGGCCGTGCTCGCCGTGACGCCGGCCGCCGCGGCCATGGTGCTGTCCGGCTGCAGTTCGACGGCCAACCCGCCGGCGGGCTCGTCGACGACCACCACGAAGAGCAGCGCGACGACGAGTGCCAGCGCCGCGCCGACGACGGGAACCAGCGGGGCCAGCACCACCGCGTCCATCGAGATCGGCAACACCATCAACTACGGATCGATGGGCACCACCACCACGCTGGACTGCGCCAGCGGCAAGTCGCTGAACGTCGGCGGCTCGGACAACACCCTGACCGTCACGGGCACCTGCGAGACGGCCACCGTCACCGGCACCAACAACAAGATCACGTTCGACAAGGTCAACACCCGCATCACCGTGCTGGGCATGAACAACACCATCACCTACAAAGACGGTGACCCCAAGGTCGACAAGATCGGCCAGAGCAACACGATCAACAAAGGCAGCTGAGGCGTCAGCCGGCCGGCGCCCCGTGCCGGCCGGCGCCCGCCGCGAAGCGCCCGGCCCCTTCGTTCGCCTCCGCGGCCACCCGGGAGATGCTGGCGAATTCGAAGTCGAGCGCATCGGATTCCGTTGCCCCCCACTGATGTAGCGCCGAGAGCCGGTCGGAGCGCAGGCACTGCTGCGGCAGCGCCGCCAGTTGAGCCGCCAATTCCTCGGCCGCCTGGCGCGACTGACCTTTGGGGACAACGCGATTCGCCAACCCGATGGCCTGGGCTTCGGCGGCGGCCACCGCGCGGCCGGTGAGGATCATGTCCATCGCCCGGCTGTGGCCGATCAGGCGCGGCAGCCGCACGGTGCCGCCGTCGATCAGCGGCACCCCCCAGCGCCGGCAGAACACGCCGAACACGGCGTCCTCCTCGACCACCCGCAGGTCACACCAGATGGCCAGTTCCAGACCCCCGGCGACGGCGTAGCCACTCACCGCGGCGATGACGGGTTTGGACAGCACCATCCGCGTCGGGCCCATGGGGCCGGGGCCGGTGCGGTGCACGGCGTTGGCATCGGGCGTGCCGAAGGCCTTCAAATCGGCCCCCGCACAGAAGGTTCCACCCTCGCCCCACAGCACGGCCACCGATGCGGTGTCGTCGCGGTCGAACTCCTCGAAGGCCGCATACAGCGCGGCGGCCGTCGGGCCGTTGACCGCGTTGCGCGCGCCCGGGCGGTTGATGATCACCGTGGTCACCGGGCCGGCGCGCTCGACCCGCACCGGATCTGTCATGTCGCCTCCGCAAATAGTGGTTCGCGCCGCTCGAGCAGCTCCGCGGCGAAGTCGTGGTAGGCCGCCCGCAGCCGGGCGCCCGGCCAGTCGGCCGGCAGTAGCTCGTCGGGCAGCACCGGATCGGTGAGCAGGTGGCGCACCGTCGCGGCGGCGACCACAAATCGGCCGGGAATGTCTGGCGCCGCGGCCATTTCGTCGAGCAACCGGTGCCCGGTCTGCGCCCAGGCGGGCAGGTCCCACAGCTGCCCGGCCAGCTCGGCGGGGTCGTCGTCGCGCGCCCGCAGCACCCGCGTCTGAGCCGCGACCTCAGGGCCGAGCCCCCCGTCGATGTTGTCGGGGCGCATCCACACCCCCTCGCGAAGCTCTCCGAAACGCTTGTCGTGCAAGGTGGTTCGCAGAGCCGCGCGGGTCCGGGCGTCCTTGCCCACGGTGGTGACGATGAGTGTGATCCACTCCCCGGTCCAGGGTTGCACCCGCGGGTCGATGGCATCATCCTGGCGCCGCTGGCGGGCCAACAATCGATCCGAGAGCCGATAGCCGTCGGCGGAGCGGATCAGGTCGCCTGCGCCGACCATCCGGGTCAGCGCCACCCGCAGCGTCGACTCCTTGATGCCGAAGTCGGAAGTGAGCCTGACCAATTCGTTCGCCCGAGCGTGGGCGGGGTGCGCGCCGAGTAGCACGCTGAGCACGACCGACCGCGCTGTCATGTCCGGCATGGTTACACCCCGGACGCGCGTCGGCCGTGGTCGCCGAAGGGTTCGTCGCGGTGCCGCACCGCCTCGCGGAACCCGTGCTCGACCGCATCGGCGACGAAGGCGTGGCCCTCGGGCGTGTGCCTGGCGACGCCGTCGAACACCGTGCTGACCATCCTGCTGGTCGCCACGCCCTGTTGCAGCAGCGCGGAATTCAGCGCGAGCTTGACCATGATCAGCTGGTTGACCGGCACCGCGGCAATCCGCTCGACCAGCCGTTCGGTGCGCTCGTCGAGGTCGGCCGGATCCGGCGCCTCGACCGCCCAGCCCCACTCGGCGGCCTGCGCGCCGGTGATGCAATCACCGGTGAACAACAGCCTTTTCGCGCGGGCGTCGCCGAGCCGGTGTGCCCACAGGCCGGCCGCCGGAACGCCCCACACCCGGGTCGGCGGGTAGCCGATCTTGGCGTCGGCGGCGGCGATCACCTGATCGGCGTGCAGTGCGATATCGGTGCCGCCGGCCACGCAGTAGCCGTGGATCTTGACCACCGTCGGCTTGTCGGCGTGCATCAGGCTGGAGAAGCCCCGCACGAAGCGGCTCATCATCTGGTAGTCGATCATCGGGTCCCACGGCTGATCCGCTAAATGGTTGACCGCCTGGGTCTTTCCGTCCAGCACGGTCCCCTGGTACGCGCCGGTGCCGCCGGCCGAGCCGGTGCGATCGGCATAGGCGCTCAGGTCGAAGCCCGCGCAGAAGCCCTCACCGCGGCCGGACACCAGGATGACGTGGACGTCAGGGTCGAGATCGGCACGCTCCACCAAGGCCGAGAGCTCCAGCGGGGTGTCGGCCACGATCGCGTTGCCCTTGTCCGGCCGGTTGAACGTGATGCGGGCAACCCGGTCGGTGACCTCGTAGGTCATCGTTTTGAGGTTGTCGAAGTCGACCGGTCTGATCGCGTGGGTCAATGGCGCCACTCCTCCTCGTTGGCGCCGCTCATGCGGCGCGTGGTCGGGCCGCCGGCGCAGGTCATATTGTGGCTCAGCCCTTTACCAGCGCCCGCTCTAGGATCGGTGCGAGGTCGAGCCCGTCGGGCATGGTGCCGAACGCGCCGCCCCACTGTCGGTCGAGCCGGGTCGTCAGGAAGGCCTCGGCGACGGCGGGGTGGCCGTGGCGCACCAGCAGCGAGCC